>SKGJ01000258.1 GCA_007117525.1 Alkalimonas sp. | reverse complement strand
CGGTGTGCTGCTGACGCTGGAAGAAAGCCTGCAGCCGCATAAGGATTTTGATCCCAGCCAAAGCAGCCGGGTGTTTCGCATTATGTCCAGCGACTACGCCGCTTCCACCCTGATCCCGGCATTGCTGAAAAAAATGCGCGAGCAAGCGCCGGCCACCACGCTGGATATTATGACGCCATCCGATGTCACTTTTCACGATGTGGAAAACGGCAAGGTCGATATGGCCATCAACCGCTTTGACCAGCTGCCGCAGTCTTTTCATCAAAAGACCGTCTGGCGCGACAGTTTTGCCTGTCTGGTCAACCGGCAAAACCCGGTGCTCAAGCAGTTTAACCTGGAAAGCTACCTGAAAAGCCGCCATATCTGGGTCAGTAAAACCGGTTTTGGTGTGGGCGTTGGCATGGATCCAAAAGACATTCAAAAGCTCGGCTGGGTGGATGAAGCCTTGGCCAAGCTGGGCAAACAGCGTACCATCAGCGTTTTTACCCGCAATTACCATGTCGCCATGCATCTGGCGGTGGAAATGGACTTAATCGCCACCTTGCCACTGCGGGCCGCACGGCTGTACGAAAACGACGACAGCATGGCGATTTTAGACCCGCCTTTTGCCATTCCATCGATTGAGCTGAAAATGATCTGGAGCCCCTTGCTGCACCAAGATGCCAGCCATATCTGGCTGCGGCGGCTGATCACCGAAACCGCTGAAGAAATAAACGCTTAACAAAAAACGGCCCCAAAAGGTCAGCCGCTGCTGACATCAGCAAGATCAGCAGCGGCTGCAGTGGCTCCCAGCATCCCGGGGGGGAGAGCCAAAGTCGTTGAAACTTTAGGGCAGTAAGTCGTAAGCTGGTAAGGTTAAGAAGTCGACCAGCTCATCGGCGGTGGTGATGTCGAGCAGCAGACTTTTAGCCCGTTCAAAGTTCTGGCTGGCCCAGACGTCGCTGCCCACTTCTCCTTTCACCACTTCAGCTTCTTCATCCAGCATGCTGGCAAACAACTGCTTGGTGACCAGCTGGCCATTGCTCAGTTTCTTGCCATGTTGGATCCACTGCCAAATCGAGGCGCGGGAAATCTCGGCGGTGGCGGCATCTTCCATCAGGCCGTAAATCGGCACACAGCCCTTGCCGCTGATCCAGGCAGCCAGGTACTGCAGCGCCACACGGATATTGGTGCGCATGCCGGCTTCGGTGCGCTCGCCCTCACAGGGTGACAGCAAGTCGGCAGCCGTGACCGGTGCATCCTGCTCGCGCAGTACCTTCAATTGATTCGGTTTATCCCCCAGATGCTTGTTCAGCACAGCGCCAGCCGTGGCGGCCAGGCCCGGGTGCGCTATCCAGGTGCCATCGTGGCCATTGCTGGCTTCCAGTTCTTTGTCAGCGGTGACTTTGGCCAGAATGGCTTTATTTTGCTCCGGATCTTTGGCCGGAATAAGGGCTGCCATGCCGCCCATCGCCAAAGCACCACGCTTGTGGCAGGTTTTGATCAGTAAACGGGAATAAGCGCTTAAAAACGGCTTGTCCATGGTGACCACCTGCCGATCGGGCAGCACCCGATCCGGGTGGTTTTTCAGGGTTTTAATGTAGCTGAAAATATAATCCCAACGGCCACAGTTCAGCGCTACGATGTGATCGCGCAGGCTATAAAGGATTTCATCCATCTCGAACACGGCGGGCAGGGTTTCAATCAGTACGGTAGCGCGAATAGTACCGACCGGCACGCCAAATTTCTGTTCGGTGTAACGAAACACATCATCCCACCACTTGGCTTCCTGATGGCTTTGCAGCTTCGGTAGATAAAAATAGACGCCGGTGTCCATTTTCTGGCGCTGTGCCAGATTGTGAATAAAGTACAGGGCAAAATCCATCAGCGCACCCGGTATCACTTCGCCATCAACCTGCAGGTGCTTCTCCCACAGGTGCAGGCCCCGCACCCGGGCAATTAACAAGGCTGGGTTTTCTTTCAGTGCATACGCTTTGCCGCTGTTCGGATCGGTGTAGCTGATGCTGCCCAGATTGGCATCGCGCAAGTTGATTTGACCTTCCACCACCCCTTGCCAGGTCGGCGACTGGGCATCTTCAAAATCGGCCATAAAGACTTTGACATCGGCATTCAGGGCATTGATCACCATCTTGCGATCGACCGGGCCGGTAATTTCCAACCGACGGTCCTGCAAATCGGCTGGAATAGCCGCCACTTGCCAATCGGACTCGCGAATGGCTTTAGTTTCTGACAAAAAGTCCGGCAAGTCACCGGCATCAAAGCGCGCTTGCTTGCGTTGACGCTCCGCCAACAGCTGCTGCAACCGGGGACGAAACTCACGGGTTAACTCCACCAGCAAAGCGCAAGCATCCTCAGTGAACACTTGGTCCAATTGCTGCTGAAATTCGGCATCAACCGGATTGGTTTGGATGGACAGACGTTGGCGTTCAATCGTGGTGGTTGTCATGGGCATCTCCTGAATAGCGCGTCGAAACGCGCCTGAACCTTGGCAATACCCCACTATAGGCCGCGACCAAACATAATTAAAATCAATGCGGCATATACTTATGATTCATACGTGAAATACCAGGGAAATACTGCCCTGGAAACTTTGGCACAGCTTATGCTTGGTAACTGCCAGTACAGGAGACAGCGGCAAATGCTGTCAATTTCTTGTCGGAGGAGTTATGGAGTTTATCTTACTGTTGTTGGTGGTGCTGGTGGTGGTTGCCGCTCTGGTGGCCAGTCGTTTTGTCGAACAAGGCAACCCGTTCCCATTCCAAAAGCGTGGCCCGGTCTTTACCCAGGTGGAGCGTGGCTTTTTGCGCTTGCTCGAACAAGCCGTCGACAAAGAGTACAAGGTCCTTAGCCGGGTCAAACTGGCCGATGTGCTGGATTTTAAGAAAAACACCAGCAATAAAACCCGCCGTACCGCTTTACTCAAACTCAATGGCAAGTATCTGGACTTTGTGTTGTGCGATCCGAATGACATGTCCATTGTCGCCGCCATCGATTTGGTCAACCCCAACAGCAAACAAGGCCATAAAGCCAGTCATGACTGGTATGTCAGTGGTGCATTGGAAGCCGCTGGTCTGCCTTATCTTCGCATGAAAATCAAGCAAGGCTACAGCATTGGTGATATTCAACAATGTCTGATTAACCGGCTAGGTGCCAACATCAAGAAAACCGAACCCTTGATTAAAGGACGTTTTAAGAAAGGCCCAACCCGCCCGGTACGCTCACTGCGTCCTTTGGTGGCGAGCCGCACAGAATCGGATACAATAGAGGCATTGCCGCTGAAACCGGCCCTGCCTCGACTTACCCCAGCGTTGTCGCAGTCACAAATTCGTGCCCAATCGACAGCTCTGGTCCAGGCTTCTTAACGCATTGGAGAAATGAGTCACTCCTGCGATAAGTCGGATGCCGCCTGCTGCAACAGGCGGCATCATTTTTCCCATTTCGTCCCACACACCGGCAAAATATCGCAGCCGGATGCCAAACCCAACCGATGAAAACATGATAATTTGATTATAAATCACGCTCATTCAGCGAAAAGCCATGGCATGTTCTATACTGAAATTTCGTTTACCCAGCGGCCATGGCTCTGAAGGGGCAGTCTGTATGAATTCTGCTTTAATCATTGATGACAACGCACTGATACGCGAAATTTTACGCCAAATACT
>SKGJ01000322.1 GCA_007117525.1 Alkalimonas sp. | reverse complement strand
TGGGGACAACCGCCGGGCTCTGAACGCGATGCGCTTGAAGCAAACAGTCATCACTGCATGCTGCGCCATGGTGAGCGGGTGGTGGGGGTGGGACGCCTGCATCAATTGGATGAGCGCCAGGCGCAAATTCGTTACATGGCGGTGGCAGCGGACTACCAGGGCCAGCAGCTGGGCGCTCGCCTGGTGGCAGCGCTTGAGCAACAGGCGCATCAGCTTGGCTGCTCCGAGGTGGTACTCAATGCCCGACACAGCGCGGTTGGCTTTTACCAGCGACTTGGTTACGGCGTGATTTCAGAGGCACCAAGCCAATTTGGTATACCGCATTACCGGATGCAGCGCTGGTTATGCCTGCCGGGTTCGGCTGCGCTCTGGCAACAGCGTTGTGACGATTTGCAGCAAAGCTGGCATCGACAAATTCCGCTCAGTCATTTTATGCAGCTGGATATCGGCGCTTTTGATGGCACCGAGTTGCGTTGCCTGGCGCCGCTGGAACCCAATATCAATCTGCACGGCACCATGTTTGCTGGCAGCCTGTACAGCCTGGCAACACTCACCGGATGGGGATTGCTGCACTTGCAACTGCAGGCGCTGGCGCTGGAGGCCGATCTGGTGCTGGCTGATGCACAGATCCGTTATCTAAAGCCGATGCAGCATTGCCCAACAGCCCGCACTTCGCTGCTGGAGGCCAAAGGCGATCTAACGGTTTTGCGCCAGGGCAAGCATGCCAGTCAGCGCATTGCGGTGGAGCTACTCAGTGCCGATAGGGTAGTGGCGCGCTTTGATGGCCATTATAAGGCATTGGTTCCAAGGGAAAAAGTATGAAAATCATTGTGGTAGGCTGTGGCTGGTTAGGCCAGCAGCTGCTCCCTGTGCTGCTGGCCGAAGGGCATCAAGTGCTGGCGACCCGTCGCTCAGCAGAAGCGCTGCAAGGATTTGCGCCAGAGGTAACCAGCAAGGTACTGCGCTTGCCACTGCAACCCGAAGATGACGCTGCGCTGCGGCAAGACTTCTCACAAGCGGTGGTGATTTGTGCCATTACCCCAGGCTGGCGTAAACAGGGCGGCGAGGGTTATCTGGCGAGTCTGGCTTCGCTGGCGCAGTTGATGAAACAAAGCGGCAGCCTGGCTTGCATCCACTTTAGCTCGACCGGGGTCTACCAGGGCCTTGCTGGTGAGGTGGATGAACAATCGGCCATCATGCAGGACGACGACAAAGCCAGTTTGCTTTATCAGGGGGAGCAAATCCTTAGCTCGATGCTGCCTACCTGTACTTTGCGTTTGGGTGGATTGATGGGTCCTGGACGACACCCCGGTAATTTTGTGCGAAGTGGCTTGTTGGCTGATCCCGGTGGACCGGTGAATATGGTGCACAGCGAGGATGTGGTTCGAGCCGTACTGCTGCTGTTGCAACAACAGCATTGGCCGGCTGTATTCAATCTGTGCTGCCCTGATGCTGTCAGCCGGCGGCAGTTTTATCAGCGAGCGAGGGCGCTCAGTGGGCAGCCGGTTTTGGTTGAAGGTGAGACCAGCACTGCAGCGCGGCGGGTTCTTGCATCCGCGATAACGGCACAGCTTGGTTTTCAGTACCGTTACTCCTCAGCGCTGAATGCACTGACGAATTTGGCTTAAAAATGCACTGTTTCGTAACTTTATCAGATTGCTGCTGACTTTATCGGAGATTTATCAGGCTTTTGTCAGGATTTGATGGCCGCAACTGCACATAATGAGTGCAGTTTTTGCTTCTCAGGAATGAGTTATGTTACGCAGTCAATGGTTGTTGTTGTCCACCATTAGTACCTTGCTAGGGATTGTTGCAGGGGCTTGTTATTTGTTGTTTTCTGAACATTCCATCGTGTATTCCCAATCGGCTCTGGTGCTCTCAGAGTTTTGGTCTACATTCCTGTTGTGGGCCTTTGTTCTGCTGTTTGTGTCGGCTTTGATGTTTAATTTGCTTGCCTTCATCGAAATGGACTCCGGCACCCGCTGGCGTGTGTTATCGAACCGATTGCAAGGCGAGCAGGGGCGGCTCGAACAGCAGGAGTTTTTTTTCACGCGTTTTAAGCAGCAAATGCAGCAACAGGGAAAGCTTTTGCCGGTACTGGATGATGGCAGTGAAGTGTTTTTTTGGCAGCATGCCGTCGGTAAAACCCTGGTGTACTTCTATCCCGATGCAGACAACATGGTTACCATCGAGTGTCTACGTGATCAATTCCAGCAGATGTTGAGTTATGACTGTGCTCAAGGCATGCTTATTAGTTTTCAAGGCTTTACCAGTCAAGCTCGGATCTTTGCCCGTGAAGCCAACATTGAACTGATCGAGTACCAGCCAGATACACAGCAACAGGTTCGTCGGCTGTCAACGCTGGCGCAACCGGAAGGCCGCACTGGCTTGCTCCAACTCTGAAGCCAGCCGCGTCACATCCTCGCTGTGCGCCTGGGTGCTGCTGGCTTTTTCGGTACTGTTTTGAGCCAGCTTCACCACCACGTCCATTGTTTGATTGATTTTTTCACCTTGTTGCAACTGCAGCGCTGTCGCATCCGCAATGCTGCTGTTAATACTATGCATTCGTGTTATTGCGTGATGGATGTGTTGCAGAGCTTGCAGTAATGCCTGATTCTCTGATACGCATTGACTTGCATCTTCATTGCCTTGTTTCACAGCTTTAACCGCAATGGCTGCGCCTTTTTGTAAGTTTTCAATCATCAGCTGGATATCGCGGGTGGCTTTTTGAGTCCGGCCGGCAAGGGTTCTTACTTCATCAGCAACAACTGCAAAACCGCGCCCTTGCTCACCGGCACGGGCCGCTTCAATAGCCGCATTCAACGCCAGTAAGTTGGTTTGCTCAGCAATGCTGCCAATAGTATCAAGAATGGTACCTATTTCAGCGCTTTGCTTGTTGACTTGTTGCATCATGCCATCAATTTGATTCAATTGTTCCGCTAAGTGAGACACTCGCTTATTGTTAGACTCCGATAAAGTTTGAACTTGATGGCTGTATTCTGTTCCTTGATGCATTTCGTGCAAAGCTTCCTCGGCTTGTTGGGTAATATGCTGGCTTTGCTGGCTAAGCTCGTGACTATTTTGATTAATTTGCAGAATTTGTTCAGTCTGCTGTGCTAAAGATGCGCGTATATCAGCGACATCATCATTCGATTGAAGCGCACGATGATTCAATTGGGACGAATACTGCTGAATGCTGCTCACCAGACCTGATAAAGCATCAATGACATGATTTACATTCTTAGAAAGGTGACCAAATTCATCCTGTTGATTGGTATGCAAACGGCGGCTTAAATCGCCTTCGGCAAAATTGCGCAGTAACTTGTTGATGCCAGCCAGCGGTACAATAATTGCTCGAATTGTCACGAATGCAGCTCCTGAAGAAAGCACCAATAAAATTAATAAGCTCAAGATGCTTCGGACGCGCTCGTACTGAATGGATGATTGCATATCGTGCTGAGCTTGCTGCAAAATTACGGAAGTTTGCTCAGCAATGCTTGATAGGGTTTCAAAGGTAGACTCATAGCTGGTTTCGGTTGCAGCAAAGGTATTTTCAAGCTCATTAAGCTGAATCAGCGTTTGACGTTGAAGGTTGTACAAGGTTTTATCGTCAAATAAATTTTGATGCAATGATGTTAAAGGTCGCTGGACAGCCTGCCAGCTGTCCAGTTGTTC
>SKGJ01000190.1 GCA_007117525.1 Alkalimonas sp. | reverse complement strand
GGTCACGTAATAATTCCACTCTGGTCATTTCGTATACCCCTAGCATAGCGCGGCTGTATGCCTGCTCCGGTACATCCAAAAAAGTCAGTGGGCACAAGTTCGCCCGAAACAACGGCAGATTGGCGGCTAGTCTCGAGGTTCGCTTATTGATATCGGCAAAAGGCTGCAAGTAAGGCAAATGCACCATGATGAAAAATGACTGCTCAAAAGGCTCCTGAATTTTGCTGGCTTTACTCAGCATAACATCCAGCAAGCTCTCAATTTGCTGGGGGCTAGACAGGGGTCGGTAAACACTCTGGCCAATATCAACCGCATGCAGACGAATACGCCCCTCATCCGCCGGGTTCGGCAACAAGTTCTCCGCCAAGGCACTGTGCAAATTCATAATGGTGTAGCGACTGAAATCCGCGCGGTCCGTGTTCTCAACCAGCATTTCTATGGCGGTTTTATGGTTAAGAATCATCTGGGTTTCAATAGCGGCCTTACCATCTGCCGCCTTCCCCTGCTCAATCAGTTTACGTGTATCCAAACGGGAATAGGTATTGCCCTCCAACTGACTCGACGCCCATGACAAATCTATCAGCAGCCGATTAAGGATCGCGCGGCTATAGGTCCCAGCTGGCGCCGTACTGGCAACCGTTCTGCCCATCTGATGCAACTGACGACGCAAAGTTTCAGACAAGTACCAGCTCTTATTTGGAATGTACGAGTTCAAAAAGTCCGGCTGATAACCCACAGGCTTGCGTGCTGCAGCAGGCTGTTCGAGGTAGGCCAGAATATCCTGACTATCGGCTGAAACTGCAATAAAGTCCGGGAAATGATCCAGGCTTTCGCCCTGCTGGCTCTGACTTGGCTGATGGTCTGCCGCAAAGTAACGGCGCGCCCGACCCTCTCCCTGGCCGATCACCTGGCCGCTGGCAATAAGTCGGGCTATAAACCGCTGTGCCGTTCGTCTTGCTACATCCGGGTGCTGAGCCAGCAGCTCAGCCAATGTGAGGCCGGCTGCGGTAGCCTTGATGCTGTGCAATAAATCAGAAGCAGATGACATAGAAAATTGGCGCCGTTTAAACGATACATGGCGCAATTATGGCGCAGTTACGCAAACTGCGCCATTTTTATAGCAAATAAGTGGCGCAGTTTTGGCAGGTTAGTACTTTATGCTGCAGCCATAAGGCCGGGTGATGGGCTTGCTGACCGGCTGGCCGGCGAGGACTTCATTGCCGGCATTCGCCAGGTAGGCTTCGGCTCTTGGAATATCCTCCGGATTGGCGGTAGGAATGCTGTCGATGCCGCCCATGTACAGCAGGTTGCCATCGGCACCAATCACATACATATGTGGTGTAACGCGAGCATCAAAGGCGCGCCCCATGTCGCCGCTTTCATCCAGCAAGACGGCCGCAGGCTGAGCACCTCGGCTGGCGGTCAGTTCATTGGCTTGCTCCGGGCTAACATGGCCCTGACTGCCTGGCTTGGATGAAATCACACTCAACCAGACTGTATCGTTGTCGGCAAAATGCTGTTGCAGCCCCTGCATGTTGTCGCTGACGTAATGCTTGACCACAAAAGGACAGTCGTGATTGGTCCACTCCAGAATCACATTCTTGCCGGCAAAGTCGGCCAGTGAATGGGTTTGGCCATGGCTATCGACCACGTTGAAATCCGGAGCCGGAGCGCCAATTTGTGGCGCGGCAGCCACCGCAGTCACCGTACCAGCCAGCGCCAGGGCGCTGAAGAGTTGCTTAAGTTTCATGGTATTGCTCCTTTCGGGCGTGTGCCCGCTCACAGTTAAATGGCAGCCACTACCACACTGGCTGCAGGTTAAGATCAGTTGGGCCCTGCTGCCAACTGCGCCAGCTGATCGCGTAGCGTATTTGGCGTTAAAATCTGCGGCAGAATTTTTGGCTCCTGTCCCGGCCAGTACAACACATACAAGGGCACCCCATCGCGCTGATACTGTTGCAAATACGCGTGGATATCCGCACCTCTCAGCGTCCAGTCACCTTTTAAGTAGGTCACGCCATAATCCGTCAGTGCCTGGCGGCCACTCTCGGTATTGAGCACCACCCGTTCATTGACTAAGCAGGTAATGCACCAGTCGGCCGTCATATTGACCAGCACCGGTTGCTGATCCGCTTGCAGTTCAGCCAAGCGTGCCGGGCTCCAGGGCTCCCAATGCCGGTTTTCCGCACTTGGCTGCGCACCCTGCTGTGGCTGCAACAGCACCAGCAATAAGATAGCCAGCAACGCAAAGACCCAGCTCAGCTGCGGCGCCAACCGAAAGCCCTGCCCCAGTTGCTGACGGCCCCAGAGCCACAGCGCAGCGGCCAGACAAACCAGGCCAACCAGCACCAATGCCTGCGCATCCACGCCGGCCTGTCGACCCAGTACCCACAGCAACCAAACGGTGGTGAGGTACAAAGGGTACGCCAGCCATTGCTTCAGCGTATCCATCCAGGCGCCTGGCTTAGGCAGTAAACGGGCCAGGCGGCGACTGTACGCCAGCAGCAAAAACGGCAACGCCATGCCAAAACCCAGGGCTAAAAACACCAGCAAAGCCACCGGGGCCGACTGGGTGACCGCATAGCCCAGCGCTGCGCCCATAAAAGGCGCCGTGCAGGGGCTGGCCACAATGACGGCCAAAACTCCGGTCAGAAAGGAGCCTTTGGCACCCTGTTGCTGACCCAGGCTGGATCCCAGTTGCATCAGGCGACTGCCAAATTGCACCAGGCCGGACAAACTTAAACCCAGCGCAAAAAACAAGTAAGCCAGGCCACCAACCAGCCAGGGGTTTTGCAACTGAAAGCCCCAGCCCACTGCAGCACCCGCCGCCCGCAGGCCAATGAGTGCCAGAGCCAGCACAGCGAACATCGCCAGCACACCGAGTGTATAACTCCAGGCGTCGCGCTTTTGCCGGGCGGCATCGCCGCTGTTGTTGGCAAGACTGATGGCTTTTAACGACAACACCGGGAAAACACAGGGCATCAGATTCAGGATAAGACCACCACCCGCCGCCAGCAGCAGTGCCGTCAGAAAAGCAGCCAGACCAAATTCACTACCAGCCGCGACTGCGCCCCCCACATCAAGACGCTGCGCTTGCACCACAAAGGATTGCGGGCCACTGGTCAGCACAATCTCAATCTGCTCGGGTGCTTGATGGAAATAAGTATTTTGCGGCTGACGCAGCAGCAAGCTGCCATCCTGCCAGCTGATTTCCTGCGCCTGGGCATGCTCGACCAGGTCGGTCGCACCGACAAAGAAAGCATCGACCAACAAGTCGTCTTTGGATTCGATCACCGCCGAAAAGACGCCATCCTGCACCTGATACGAGGCTGTGCGTTGAAGGGCTACCGGCTGGGAGGCCCGGCCTTGTTCAAACAACGCCTGGTGGTGGGCGGATGCTGCTGGCTGACGTGCCACCGCCAGCGGCAACTCAAAGGACATATCACCGGGAATGCAAATTTCTTCACACACCAGCCAGGACGCATCGGCCTGCAGCAACAAGCCGGTACCGGCATAATCGGCTGGCAGAGTGATCTCGCTAAGTAGCACCGTCGACCCTTCAAAGCCATAATTCATCAAGGGCGAAATAGAGAAAGCCTGAGGTGTGGGCCACTGAATATCGGATACCGTTACACCATCTGGCAGTTGCCAGCGGATCTGAGTAGGCATGCCCGAGTCGCCTG
>SKGJ01000362.1 GCA_007117525.1 Alkalimonas sp. | reverse complement strand
TGCTGGGGCGATAAACTGCCAGAGCTGAAACAAGATGTACGGAATGGCCAGGGCAATCGCCACCATAAAAGTCAGTTTAAAGGGCGCAAAGAAGGGCGAGGCAACGTCGGTGGCAATCATGCTGCTGCCTTCAGGCATGGTGGCTATCAGCGGCATCGCCAGCAATTCGTACAGGTCTGCTGCAAAGTAGGCCAGGCTGGCAAATACCAGCAGCACGGCAATAATGCAGCGTAGCAGTCGGTTACGCAGCTCAACCAAATGTCCCAGCAGGCTGTCAGGTTCGGCTTGAATCGTCATTGCTTGGTGTCGCATCCTGTGGTGGTTTGCTGCTGCCTTTGTTGACATCCTCGGCGGCTTTTTTCAGCTCGGCCACCGCGGCTTTTTCATCCTCGGTCAGATTCAGAAAGTCTTTTTGCTCGGCTTGCTTGAGCTTTTGATGCAATTCGTGCACGCGCAAATTGTCGCTCAACTCGGCCTGCATCTGGTGGCCAAATTGCTTGACCGAGTTGATGGTGCGGCTGACAGAGCGAATGGCACCGGGTAAGCGCTCTGGCCCCAGCACCAGCAAGCCAACCACCGCAATGACCAACAGCTCCCAGAAGCCCATTTAGTGTTTTTCCCGCTCTTTTGCGTTGTCAGCACTGCTGCTGTGTTGCTCGCGCTCAGCTGGTTTTTTCAATTGCTCTGGCGTTTCTGACTCATCGGACTCTTTGCTTGTGGTTTCGTCATCTTTTACTGAGTTACGAAACCCTTTGATAGCAGAACCCAGATCCGAGCCCAGACCGCGTAACTTTTTGGTGCCGAACAACAGCACAATGATGGCAAGTACAATCAACAATTGCCAGATACTAATTCCACCAAATCCCATCTTGCTATCCTTTTAACACAGCCTATTGTCAGGTTACGACCATACTGCTTTCACAGCAAAAAATAAAGCACCAGTTGCAGTCAGTGCGGTTGCCAGCAAGCTGCCTGCGCCAAGCAGAACGCAACTGGCGATCAGCAAGGAGCCGGCTGCTATGGTGGCGAGTAAGCGACTGTGCTGCTGTTGGCGTTGCTGCAATTGCTGCGCCAATAAGGTGCTCATCAACTGTTGTTGTTTGGGGAGTTGGTCCAGTGCCCGATGCAGCAAACTGGGCATTTGTGGCAACTTTTCTGCCCAAAAAGGCGCGTTTTCTTTCAGTTGGCGCCACAGGGCAGGCAAACCGATTTGTTGCTGCAGCCAGTTTTCTAAAAAGGGCTTGGCCGTTTTCCATAAGTCCAGTTGCGGATAGAGCTGGCGACCCAAGCCTTCAATGTACAGCAGGGTTTTTTGCAGCAATACCAGCTGCGGTTGCACCTGCATGTTAAAGCGTCGTGCGGTGCTGAACAGGTTGAGCAGCACATGGCCAAAGGAGATTTCAGCCAATGGCTTTTGAAAAATCGGCTCGCAAACCGTGCGGATGGCGCTTTCGAATTCTTCCACATTGGTATTGGCGGGCACCCAGCCTGAGTCCAGGTGCAACTGAGCCACTTTGCGGTAATCGCGATTGAAAAAAGCGACAAAATTCTCCGCTAAATAGCGCTTGTCTTCACTGTTTAAGGTGCCAACGATGCCACAATCAATGCCAATGTACTTCGGGTTGTGGGGGTGCTCACGCGAGACGAAGATGTTGCCCGGATGCATGTCAGCATGAAAAAAGCTGTCACGGAACACCTGGGTAAAAAACACCTCCACACCTCGTTTGGCCAGCAGCTCCATATCGGTGCCCTGGGCTTTTAAAGCGGCAATGTCCGACACCGGGATGCCATAAATGCGCTCCATTACCATGACATTGCTGCGGCAGTCGTCGCTGTAGACATAGGGAATGTACAGCGAGTCGGAGTCCATAAAGTTTCGCCGCAACTGAATGGCGTTGGCGGCTTCACGTTGCAGATCCAGCTCATCCAGGATGGTCTTGCGGTACTCTGCTACCACTTCCCGGGGCCGTAAGCGCTTGCCATCGGGTAAAAAGCGTGTTGCCGCTTCAGCAGCGGCTTCCATTAAGGACAAATCGGCCAGGATTTGCTTGCGGATCCCCGGCCGGATGACTTTAACCACCACATCGGCATCGGGCCCGTCGGCTTGCTTCATGGTGGCGGCATGCACCTGCGCAATGGATGCCGAGGCCAGTGGCTGCAGCGAAAACTGGCTGAACTTGTCGCTGATGCTGGTTAACCCCAGGGCCTTTTCAATCAGCACCTGCGCTTGGTCGCCAGGGAAAGGTTCAACCTTGTCTTGCAGCTTCGCCAGCTCATCGGCCCAGTCGGCCGGCAACAAGTCACGTCGGGTCGAGAGCATTTGCCCCAGCTTGACCCAAACCGGCCCCAGGCTTTGCAATGCCAGTCGCAATCGCACGCCTTCCGGCGCCTCAGGGTGTTGGTTGCGCAGCCAAAAGGCGCTGTTGCGCAGCAGACGCAGATACCAGGGCCGGTGCTTGAGCGGAACCAGCTCATCCAGTCCGTATTGCAGTAAAGTTTTTTGAATTTGATAAAACCGACCAATGCGCATCGGTTACTCCTGCCGTAATCTAAGTTGTTGCTGCAGCCGTTCCAGCCGGGCGTGCAACTGGCTGACCTCGGTGCAGAATTGCACCACTTCCAATGAGGTTGGGCTGAGCTGCAGCTCGTCTTGCAACAGCTCGGTCGTCAACTGCTGCAAGGATTGCTGTTTGTGCCGAATCAGCATCGACAGCTGCGACAGCAACAGGCTGAGCTTGTGGGTCAGACCATCGCCCAGATAGCGGGCGACATGGCTTTGCCAGTCTGGGTTTAGTTGCTGAAAAAAATTACTAAATTGCTGCGCAATCTGGATATCGCCGTCAATCTGCACCGCATCGGTTTTAATCAGGTGCGTCAATTGATTGGGATCGCGCAGTTGCCGCAAACTGCTGAAGCTGGCCCGAATGGCACAGTCTACCGCTTCCTGGTGCAGATTCAGCGCTATGCTGTCCTTGGTTGCTGTCAGCACCAGGCGCCAATCAAATTCCGTCAGCTGGAAGGCCAGTTGTCGGCCGTTCAGTCGCTGCAGCCGGCTTTGAGCTGCCGGGTCCAGTGCAATGATTTCGGTCAGCGCTGTTTCCGCCAGGCCTGTCAGCCACTGCGGTGCCAATTGCAGCATCAGAATTTATAACCCCGGTGCAAGGCCACGATACCTCCGGTGAGATTGTGGTAGCTGACTTCGGCAAAGCCGGCTTGTTCCATCATCTGTTGCAAGGTCTGTTGATCCGGATGCATTCGGATAGACTCGGCCAGATACTGGTAACTGTCGGCATCGCCAGCCACCAACTGCCCCATTTTGGGCAGCAGGCTGAATGAATAAAAATCGTAGGCTTTGTTGAGCAACTCGGACTGGGGTTTGGAAAACTCCAGGACCAGCAAGCGCCCGCCCGGCTTCAGCACCCGGAACATTGAAGCCAGCGCAGCATCTTTGTTGGTGACGTTGCGCAAGCCAAAGGCAATGGTAATGATGTCAAAGCTATTGTCGGCAAAGGGCAGGGCTTCGGCATTGGCCTGAACATACTCAATGTTGTCCACCAAGCCTTGATCGCGCAGCTTATCCCGTCCCACGGCTAGCATGGAGGCATTGATATCGGCCAGCACCACTTTGCCGCTTGGACCTACCCGTTTGGAAAACAGCGCCGTCAAATCGCCGGTGCCGCCAGCCAGGTCCAG
>SKGJ01000283.1 GCA_007117525.1 Alkalimonas sp. | reverse complement strand
CCCTTCGGGCAGCGCTTGGCTGGCATTTCTACTGCGTTAAAGCTTGTTTCATGTAGAATAACTACACCTTACAACCTTTGCCTTGTATAAATACCAGCCAAGCAGCTGCAAAAACAAACAGCAAGGGTCAACACGCCCTAGTTGCATTTGTGCTGTCAGACTTATTTGATGCTGGCGTCCGATCGGTTGAAGTGATACTATTTTCGCGCTGTAGCTAGTGCTCGTCCTGAAAGGCGGGCACTAGCGCAGCGCAGGGATGCGCTGCCAAAATCATTGGTGTAAGCCATTGATTTTGCGAGCCAGGAAAAACCGCGTTTTTTCCTGGCGACTCCGCGAAACGGCAGGGATGCCGTTTCAGGATGGAAACTAGCTTTAAGCTCAAGACCTGCAACAGCAGAGACTTCGGCCTGATAAAAGGCAGTTAGATGCCCACAGAAGATGGACTTTATGCAAAACACCCGAACCAAAATTCAAGTGCTGCTGATGACGGCCAGCCTCGGTCTGTTGGCAGCTTGTGCCAGTACCCAATCCAATTCCAATGCCGTGTTGGCAGCCAACTCCATCGCCGCTTCGCCTTTGTTACCGGCCAGCAGTTTTGCCCTATTGACAGCGGCCAATAGCGGCGACCAGCTGCAGTTGCCAGAGTCGCCCTGGGGCAGCCCGGCGCAGGTGACGGTGCAGGATCGTTACTTTTCTGCCAGCAACCGACTTTGCTTAACCTTACAACTTACCAGCGGGGCACAGCCGCAAAACGCCCTGGTGTGTCGAAATGAAGCTGAGCAGTGGTATCAGGGCCGGGCTCTGGCATTTTGAAGCTGCGAATAGAACTTTGTGCTTGCCGTTGGCAGGCACCTAACGGAAGAACACGATGAAACACATCTTTATGCGTCCTGGCCATTTTATTGGGGCTCTGCTTGCTGGCTTTATCGCCTGCCACAGCACTGCTTCTGCCAGCCCGATGTCTGAAGCCATGCAAGAAGCGCAGGCCCGCCAGGCTCAGCAAAGCATGCTGCAAGAGCCGGTTTCCAATGTCAATTGGCAGCAAGGCAGCTATGGCCCGGTGCCGACGATGGAGCAGGGCATTGGCCGGGAGATGCGTCCTTTTGGCGCAGAACTGTTCAGCGGTGGCTTTCGCGGTACCCGAGCCGACGGGTTAAACCCGGATTACCGCATCCTGCCGGGCGATCAGGTGACTCTAAGGGTTTGGGGCGCTGTCGATATTGATCGCGTCTTACCGGTCGATGCCCAGGGCAACATCTTTATCCCCAGCATCGGTCCAGTGCAGGTCAAAGGCGTCAGCCACGGCCAGCTGGACAGCATTGTCCGTAACGCAGTGCGCAAAGTCTACCCGGACAATGTGTACGTCTACACCAATTTGCAAGGCGTGCAGCCAGTGGCTGTGTTCGTGACGGGTTTTGTCAACAAGCCGGGCCGTTACGCCGGCGTTCCCAGCGACTCCATTCTTTATTTCCTTGATCAGGCCAGTGGCATTGATGAAGAGCAGGGCAGTTACCGCCGTATCCGTCTGCTGCGGCAAGGCGAGACCATTGCAGAAATGGATTTGTACGATTTTTTGCTGGAAGGCAAGCTGGACCACGCGCAATTGCAAAATGGCGACACCATTCTGGTTGAACGCCGTGGTCCGCAAATCGCTGTGCATGGCGATGTGGGCCGGGCTTATTTTTACGAGCTGAGCGACGACGTGCTGTACGGTGCCACCTTAAAGCAACTGGCGCAACTCGATGCCGGTGTGTCCCATGCCCTGGTTCGCGGGCAGCGCGCTTCTGGCCCTTATGCCAACTATCAGCAGCTGGCCTCTTTTGCAGAACTGAAAATTGCCAATGGCGATGAAGTGGTTTTTGTGGCCGACCAGCATGCCGATACCATTGTGGTGCAACTGGAAGGCAGTTACTACGGGCCATCTTTCTTTATTCTGCCGAAGAATGCCACCCTGCATCAGTTGCTGGACAACATTCCGGTCGACCAGGCCATCGCCGAAACCCGCAGCATCTCGATTCGGCGGGTCAGTGTGGCCGATCGTCAGCGCGAATCGCTGAACGAATCGCTGCGCCGTTTGGAAACCACCTACCTGGGGGCGTCGTCCTCCACTGCCGAAGAGTCTGCCATCCGGGTGCGTGAAGCTGAGCTGATCAGTGCCTTTGTCGCCCGGGCCCGTGAAGTGGAGCCCAATGGTCGTCTGGTGGTCAGCCACCGTGATCAGTTGCTGGACTTGCGTTTGCAAGATGGTGATGTCATTACCATTCCGGAGAAATCCGATTCCATTTTGGTCAGCGGTGAAGTCTACATTCCGCAAGCCTCGATTTTTGTACCGGGCATGAGCGCCTGGGACTACATCGAAGCCGCCGGTGGTTTTAGTCAGCATGCCGATAAGCGTCGCATTTTGATCGTCCGTCAAAACGGCGAAGTCCGCAACGCCCGTGAAGTTGAGCTGCGCCCAGGCGATGAAATCCTGGTGTTGCCAGCCGTCACCACCAAGAATTTGCAGCTGGCCTCGACCTTAACGCAGATCCTGTATCAAATAGCCATTGCAGCCAAAGTTGCACTGGATATTTAACGGCCTAAGGCAGAGCTCGTCATGAAAGAGCGCAACTCCTTACAGGTAACCTTGCACGTTTGGCATGCGCTCTTTATGCGTGAAGCCATGGCGCGGATGACCGGTGATCGCTTCGGTTGGACCTGGATGCTGCTGGAGCCGATAGCTCATATCATGATCATGATAGCCGTGCGTGAGCTGCTAGGACGGGTTCGCTTTATCCCCGGGGCTGATTTTATCCCATTTTTAATCGTTGGTCTGATGGGTTTCTTTATTTTTCGAAACGCAGCAACCCGCGCAATGTCGGCAGTAAACGCTAACAGTGGCCTCTTTGCCTACCGTCAGGTGCACCCGGTCGATACCGTGCTGGTTCGTGCCGGGCTGGAAGGGGCATTAAAGACTGTAGTTTTTATTCTAATGGTGTTGGGTGCTGCTTTTTTAGGAATGACCATTTTGCCGCATCATGTGCTCTTTGCTGCTTTTGCCTGGTTGGTGCTTTGGCTCCTGGGACTGGGGTTGGGACTGCTGTTCTCTGTTGCGGTCTCCTTGGTACCGGAAAGCCAGAAGATCATAAATATGGTCATGTTTCCACTCTACTTCTTATCGGGTGTTATTCTGCCCGTGCAATTTATGCCGCACAGCATTCAGCCTTATTTGTTGCTTAACCCGGTTTTGCACACCATAGAAAGCATGCGCTATGGCTTTTTTCACTCCTACCGGAGCATTGAAGGCATCAATATCCAATACCCGATCAGTTTTGCGCTAATCATGATTTTATTCGGATTGATGCTGCACATTCGGCTCAAAGCAAGGCTGATGGCACGATGATCGAAGTCAAAGATCTTTATAAGCGTTATCATGGACCCTTCGGCGGTGATTGGGTGCTAAAGGGGGTCAACTTTGTCATCCCACAAGGCGTTAGTGTGGGATTAATTGGCCGCAATGGTGCTGGTAAATCCACCTTACTAAAACTGCTAGCCCGGATGGACATGCCTGATAAAGGCAAAATCATCACCAACAGTAAAATTTCCTGGCCGATAGGACTAAGCGGCGGTTTTCAGGGCAGCATGACCGGCCGGCAGAATGTAAAGTTTGTCGCTCGCGTGCATGGTGGTGATGAGAAAATTCCGCAGATCATCGATTT
>SKGJ01000117.1 GCA_007117525.1 Alkalimonas sp. | reverse complement strand
GCTGACACCGACCAGTGCTAAAAACATCGCTCGCGCGCCAACACGGGAGGCTTCTATCGTTGGATTATGCGGCTGCAGTTCTGCTGCCTGTTGGTTAAATTGGGCCAGTAAGGCCGCCGTTTCTGCATCCAGAATCATCAGAAAAACCTGTAAGTTAGTTGCACACCAAAAGTACGGGGATCGCCGTAGTAACCCAGTTGCACACCGGGTGAGGCACTTAAATCAAAGCCATGCTGGCGATAGCGTTTATCGGTGAGGTTCTTGCCAAACAGGTTCAGCTGCCAGTGCTCGTCCAGGCTCTGCCAGCTCAGGTACAGGTCGTACAGGGCATAGCCGGGCTGCGCCAGTACATCACTGCTACTAACAGTCAGGTAGGTTTTGCTTTTGATACTAACGCCGCCATTCACCGACAGGCTGCCGTGGCTGCCTAAATCAAACCAGTAATCCAACCCCAGCCGGCCATTCCAGCGCGGTGCATTGACCAGCTCGCGCTCATCACTGATTTCCTGCTCAAAGTCACCGAGCAATTCATCGTAGCCGCCGTTCAGGTAGCCGACGTTCAGGTTCAGCGTTAAGCTGTCGCTAAGCAGGGCCTGTAGCTCCAGCTCGGCGCCATAGGTAGTTGCCTTTCCGGCATTTTCAAACAGTGATAAAAAAGCCCCCGTATCCGGATCGATGGAAAAACGACTGAGCTGGAAGTTTTTGTAATCGTTGTAGAATAAAGCCGTATTTAGCCGGACTTGCTGGCTAAGTAACAGCGACTTGGAACCGACTTCATAACTCCACAGGGTTTCCGGATCGTAGGGCTGGGCAAACGAGGTTAAGCGGCCATTGAAACCACCGCTTTTAAAGCCTTTGCTGATGCTGCTGTACAGCATGCTTTGGGGGGAGTATTGGTAGTTCAGCACGGCTCGTGGGGAAAAATCATTCCAGCTTTGGCTGGCATCGTAGCCAGTCAGGCTATGGCCAATACCGCTGCCAAACACGGCTTTCATGCCTTGTGGCGTAGTCACACCGGTACCCGCGAATTCCTCACCACGATTACTGACCTCTTTTTTCTCACGGGTCCAGCGAGCGCCCAGTGTCAGGCTGAGTGGTTCGCTCAGTTGCAGGGTCAGGTTGCTGTAAATCGCATGGCTGGTATTGGTTTGGTCACGTAAGCCGGCACTGATCACTGGAAAAGGAAAGAAAATACCGTCGCCCAGTGGCACAAAAAAATCCGGCGCAATGGCACCACCAAAGCTCCAGGAGTTTTCCTTAAAGTAAAATAGCCCGGATACCAGCGATAAGCGCTCGCTGCGGTACAGCCACTGCAGTTCCTGGCTAAGCTGATCCTGATCTTCATAGCTGTAAATACCAAAACTGGCATCGGGTGTGCCATCGAGGTCCAGATGCGTACGGTAGGTCATTTCCCGGTACGCGGTAATGGATTTCAGAGTAGATTGCTGCCACTGATAATCCAGTGTCAGGGCTCCCCCTTTGGTGCGCAACTCTTCACGGTCATTAAAGTTGGCATTGACCACAAAGGGATCATCGCTCACCGGTAAGAAATCCCCTGTTAGCAGGGAGTAAATAGGCGTTTCCCGGTGCGGGGTGCGGGAAAAATCCGGGTTTTGGTTGGAGCCATCCAGCACCAGGTAGGCCGAAAAATCATCGGTTGGGGTATAAAGCAGACTGCCACGCCAGGTGAGCGAGTCTTTATCGTAATCGCGCTGACCAGTGTGTTGGTTGAAACTAAAGCCATCGCGGCTGTTTTTGGCAATGGCAAAGCGACCGGCTAGTTGCTCTTCCAACAGCGGGCCTGTCAGGCTAGCTTTTACGCCTCGTTGATTAAAGTTGCCTGCCATCAGGCTGAGATAGCCTTCCGGAATGTCACTGGGGCGGGCGCTGGTAAATTTCACGGCGCCGCCGATGGTGTTGCGGCCGTACAGAGTTCCCTGGGGGCCGCGCAGCACTTCAATTTGTTGCGGGTCGACCACATCCAGAAAAGCGCCTTGCACCCGGCCCAGATAGACATCATCCAAGTAAATGCCAACGCCGGGATCATTGAAGGAAATCGAGTCCAGCTGGCCGACACCACGAATATAGACCACCGCATTGGCGGCATCGCCGACATGCAGGTTCAGGTTGGGCACCAGGGCTTCCAGTTGGCCCAGGTTTTGAATTTGGTATTGTTCCAACTCGGAGCTGGATAAAGCGGTAACGGCAATCGGCACTCGCTGCAGGTTTTCGGTTTGCCGGGTCGCTGTTACTTCAATGACTTCGATGCTGCGTGTTGGTTCGAAAGTGTTGTCGGTTGTGTCATTGTTGGCCAGATCGGCGTAGGCCCAGGGGGCAGCCAGAGCCGTTAGAATTGCCAGCGAAAGCATGCCTGGGCGGCCTGGTAATGAGCTGTTTTTTTGTCGTTGTTGTTGTGCAGTCATGGCGTTGTCCTTACCTTGTCGTAGGCTTTCATACTAAAGAGAGACGCTACAAGTACAAGGACAGAAAAAATCAAATTAGGGGGTTAAATTCGCTCATGCTGGATCTTGGGAGGTTGCTTCATTGATCAGACCAGGTTTGCCAAGTAGAAAGCGTATGCTGGCTACAGAGTCTTGCTATTCTTTCCATACCAGAGTTGGTTGTTGTTCTGGTGCATACGAAGCCGCCTGATAAAAGCGGGCCCAAGCAACAAGGAGAAAGGTCATGTCGCAGGTTCAAGCGATACCAGAAGGTTACAGCGGAGCCATTCCGTATCTGACCATTAAAAATGCTGCCGATGCCATCGGCTTTTACCAACAGGCCTTTGGCGCTGAGTTGATCGTCAAAATGGACATGCCAGGCGGAGGCGTGATGCATGCTGAGATGCGGTTAGGGCAGGCGCTGTTTATGCTGAGCGAGCAAAACGATGACTGGGGCACCAAAAGCCCACCGATGTTGGGTGGTACGCCGGTAGGGGTGATGATTTATGTGCCGGATGTCGATGCCCTGGTGGCCCGGGCTGAAGCGGCTGGCGCTACCATCACCAGGCCCCCCACCAATGAATTCTATGGCGATCGCATGGCTTGCCTGCAAGATCCCTATGGTCATAACTGGATGTTTTCGACCCATGTCGAAGATGTCTCAGAGCAAGAGCTGATGCAGCGTGCCAAGCAGTTGTATGGGGGCTAAATTCAGTAAGCCATGTTTGCACATGGCAGTGTGCGGCTGTAGCGCTCAGAAATTGCTTGATACATTTAAACAAGGGAGCGGCCATGAGCCCCATCGCAACGACCCCAAAGCCACCTTATTATGCGGTGATTTTTACCTCAGTACGCACCGAGGGGGACCAAGACAACTATGCTGCGATGGCTGATAAAATGGTGCAACTTGCTGCCGAACAACCGGGCTTTCTCGGCATCGAGTCGGCTAGGGAGGGCGTTGGTATTACTGTCTCCTACTGGCAAGACCTGGCATCCATTAAGCAATGGAAAGAAAATGCTTAGAATAAAGCCGTCTTCTTTTGTGAAGTAGGCGGTATGTTTGCCAATCGGGAAATAGAATCCGGTGGGGTAGATGTCGTCACAACTGCGTCCCAGTTCAGGATTATCGGCCAACATTTGAAAGCCAGACAGCAGACTTGCTTTGTATTTTAGCCACTGCGATTCAGAGAAATTTATTAGGGTGTAATCTCTAATTGCACGCAAATGTGCCTGTGCCAGGCTGCTTAGCTGAAAGCTTTTCTGTTGCATCAATG
>SKGJ01000370.1 GCA_007117525.1 Alkalimonas sp. | reverse complement strand
TGGTTTATGTCGGGAGCACGTGAATCCGTTCATGGCATGTGGTCTGGTCGCTTTGCTTTTATTCTGGCAGCAACCGGAGCCGCAGTCGGTCTTGGGAACATCTGGAAATTTCCTTACATCATGGGCGAGAACGGAGGCGGGGCCTTTGTTCTGGTGTACTTGTTGTGCATTGTCTTAATCGGGATCCCGGTCATGATGTCTGAAGTCTTGATCGGACGGCGTGGAAGACAAAGCCCGGGACTGTCGGTAAAGACGCTGGCCCAGGAAGCCAGTGCTAGCCCCCGTTGGCAAGTCGCCGGCTGGAGTGGTCTGTTAGCCAGCTATCTGATTCTTTCTTTTTATGCCGTCGTTGCCGGTTGGGCACTGGCCTATGTGATGAAAACTGCACGGGGAGATTTTCAGGGGCAAAGTGCAGACGTGATAGGGGCCCAGTTTGGTGCCCATCTGGCAGATCCCTGGGCTCTGATGGCCTGGTCTGCTGTTATTTTACTGGTCACCGT
The DNA here is from genome assembly GCA_007117525.1 of Alkalimonas sp. Lineage (GTDB taxonomy): Bacteria > Pseudomonadota > Gammaproteobacteria > Enterobacterales > Alteromonadaceae > Alkalimonas > Alkalimonas delamerensis. The sequence continues at coordinate 3,247 of SKGJ01000370.1, read as the reverse complement.
GCTGGTGGTTGGTAAAGGCGTGCACAAGGGGCTGGAAAAAGCGGTTAATTTTCTGATGCCCAGTCTTTTTGTGTTGCTGGGGATCATGGCTATCTACTCGGCTACCAATGGTGCTTTTGGTGAAGCCTTGGCCTTTATGTTTACCCCAGACTTTTCCAAGCTGACAATCAATGGCGTGTTGTTGGCACTGGGGCATGCCTTTTTTACCTTGAGTCTGGCTTCTGGCGCGATGATTATCTATGGCGCCTACTTACCATCCAATGTCTCTATTGCCAAAACTTCAGTGCTGATTGCGCTGGTGGATACGGCGGTGGCTATGCTGGCAGGTCTTGCCATCTATCCACTGGTTTTCCAGTATGGCCTGACGCCAGCTGAAGGCCCCGGTCTGATTTTTGTGACCCTGCCGATTGCTTTTGGCTCCATGCCATTCGGCACTTTCTTTGGCACTTTGTTCTTTGTTATGCTGGTTTTTGCGGCTTTTACCTCGGCCATTGCTATGATTGAGTCGACAGTGGCCTGGCTGGTCGAGCGCAAAGGGTTAAACCGGATGGTGGCTACGGCAGCCACCGGTGGTTCACTCTGGCTGCTTGGCTTATTAACAGTGTTTTCTTTTTCAGGTGCCTCCTGGGCGACCTTTGAACTGAGCATTTTTGGCAAACCCATTACCAGTTTCTTTGAAGTGGTGGACTACCTGACCTCGTCGGTGATGTTGCCGTTGGGTGGCCTGGTGGTTGCTATTTTCACCGGCTGGGTCATGACGAAAAAAGTGACCGAAGAAGAGCTGCAAACCTCTGGTTTGGTCTATGGAATCTGGCGCTTTGCCATTCGTTGGTTTACCCCGGTTGCTGTCAGCATTGTGTTTCTGCACCTGATTGGTGTGCTTGAGCCGGTGCTTCGTCTGGTCGGGTTATAGGAGTTCAAATGACAACAACTAAAAAAGAACCCAGCTTTCTCGATGCCTCCTTGCCCATTTTGGTGCTGATTGTCCTACTGTCGAGCTCCGTCATACTGTTTGGCGATGATTCTTCTTATGGCCCAAACCAGATAGCGCTCTTTTTGGCTTCCGCTGTGGCTGTGATCATTGGTCTTAAAAATGGCTTTCGCTGGAGTGATATTGAAAAAGCCATGACCAAGGGGATTGCGCTTTCATTGGGGGCGGTATTGATCTTGCTGGCGGTTGGTGCCCTGATTGGTACCTGGTTGTTGGCCGGCACAGTGCCAACTCTCATTTACTATGGCATGCAGATTTTAAGTCCCAGTTGGTTCTATGCCGCCAGCTGCATTCTCTGTGGCATTGTCGCAATGAGCATTGGCAGCTCCTGGACCACAGCAGCCACCATCGGTGTCGCTTTGATTGGTGTGGCTGCTGGATTGGGGCTGTCGCCAGCCATTACCGCCGGCGCTATTATTTCCGGTGCTTATTTTGGCGACAAAATCTCGCCACTCAGTGAAACCACCAATCTGGCACCTGCTGTGGCTGGCGCGGAGCTGTTTTCGCACATCCGGCACATGCTGTGGACCACAGTACCCAGTATTGTTTTGGCCTTGCTGTTGTTTACCCTGATAGGTTTGAACAGCTCTGGCACAGCCGATGCAGCGCAAATTGACTTGATCAGCAGCACCTTACAACACCATTTTACCATTAGCTTCTGGACCTTAATCCCACTCTTTGTACTGCTGGCGATGGCCATCAAAAAAGTACCTGCTTTCCCAACGGTCTTTATTGGTGCACTACTGGGCGCTGTCTGGGCCTTTTTGTTTCAACGTGAGCTGATGCAAAGTATCCTGGATCAGGATTTGGGCAACACCGTGGGTAGCCTGAAGTTGGTATGGGCTACCTTGTTTGATGGTTTTGCGCTGGAAACCGGTACCGATGACTTGGACCGCTTATTAAGCGGTGGAGGCATGTCCAGTATGCTGAATACCATCTGGTTGATTTTCTCGGCCATGATGTTTGGTGCTGTGATTGAAAAAATTGGCTTGTTGCGCAAGTTTGTTCAATTCATCTTAAAAGCAGCACAGAGCACTGGATCCTTGATTACCAGTACCATCGCTACTTGTATCGCAACCAACATTTTAACCGCCGATCAGTACATGGCCATTGTGATGCCGGGGCGGATGTACAAAGAAGAGTATGAACGGCGAGGCCTGGCACCGGTCAACCTGTCACGAACCTTAGAAGATGGCGGCACTATCACCAGCCCCTTGATCCCCTGGAATACTTGTGGTGCCTACATGCATGGTGTGCTTAACGTCAATCCGCTGGATTACTTTATCTACGCTTTCTTCAACTTGATTAACCCAGTACTGGCGGTAATTTATGCCTACTGTGGCATTAAGATCCTCAAACTGACTCCGCCAGAAAGTGTCGAGCAAGAGCTGCACTTAAAGCCGTAACCCTAGCCGCCTGAACGATCGTTCAGGCGGATTCACGTTATACTAAAAATTTCCGATGATTGGAGTTGCTATGTCCGCAGAAGCCCTCAGCCGTCCTTTCAAACGGCTGGCAGATTACCTGCCACCAGCGTTTAGCATTGAAAGTACCGATTTAACATTCGAGTTGGATCCGGTCAACACGGTGGTGACTGCAGAGCTTCAGATTCGGCGGCTTGACTCCAAAGTGGTAGAGCTCTGTTTGCAAGGGCAGCAGTTGGAGCTGGTGTCGGTACAGTACAACGGGCAGCTGCTGAGCGCAGACGATTACCAACTGGACGATAAAAGTCTGCGCTTAACCGTCCAGGATGACCGTTTTAGTCTGGTGATTAAAACCCGGCTTCAACCGCAAGCCAATACGGCATTGGAAGGGCTTTATTACGCCAACAATACCTTTTGCACTCAGTGTGAAGCTGAAGGTTTCCAGCGCATTACTTACTACCTGGATCGGCCGGATGTGCTGTCTTTGTTCAGCAGCAGTTTGATTGCGGATCCTCAGCAGTACCCGTTCTTGCTGTCCAATGGCAATAAAGTTGAGCAGCGCGAACTGACCGATGGCCGTCGTCTGGTGCGCTGGCAAGGCCCATTCCCGAAACCTTGCTACTTGTTTGCTCTGGTTGCCGGCGACTTCGACACCCTGAGCAGTGATTACCAAACTGTCTCGGGCCGAACTGTACAGCTGGAGTTTTATGTCGAAAAAGGCCAGGGCAGCAAAGCCAGTTTTGCACTGGGCTCATTAAAGCGAGCGATGCGCTGGGATGAAGAGCGATTCGGGCTGGAGTATGATCTGGAGCGCTACATGGTGGTAGCGGTG
>SKGJ01000002.1 GCA_007117525.1 Alkalimonas sp. | reverse complement strand
GTTCTCGGAAAAAGTGCGGCTGGATTTGACCATGCGCATCGCCAACCTCGAAGAAGTACAGCCTGCTGCACTGCAGGAGTTGAACGAAATTATGGAGAAACAGTTTGCAGGGCAGGCCGGTGCTCAGACCGCGAAAATGGGCGGCTTGAAAGCGGCGGCCGATATTTTGAACTACCTGGATACCAACATCGAAGGCCAGCTGCTTGACTCTATTCGGGAAAATGACGAAGAAATGGCGCAGCAAATCCAGGATCTGATGTTTGTGTTTGAAAACCTGATTGACGTCGAAGACCGGGGTATTCAAACCCTGCTGCGTGAAGTTGAGCAAGATATTCTGATGAAAGCCTTGAAAGGTGCGGATGACGGATTGAAAGAGAAAATATTCAGCAACATGTCGAAGCGGGCAGCCGAGCTGCTACGTGATGATTTAGAAGCGATGGGACCGGTTCGGGTCAGCGATGTCGAAGCAGCACAAAAAGAAATTCTGGCGACAGCACGGCGACTGGCCGATGCCGGAGAAATCATGCTTGGTGGTGGTGGTGGTGATGACTTCTTGTAAGAAGGATGCCCAATGAGTGCGGATCAATTTCGCTATAAACGGCCTTTCTCGCCCGATGCAGAAACGCTGGAACAACTGAAAGAGTGGGATACGCCCGATCTCAGCGATCGGATACGAAAGTACAAAAGCACCAATGCGTTCAATAAAACCTTACCTGAGCCCAAGCAACCGGAGCTTGCTGAAGATGAGGCTTCAGATGAAGAACTAAGCCTGCAACCGCTTACCGCCGAGCAAATGGAAACCTTGCGCCAGCAAGCGTACGAAGCAGGCTTTGCCGAAGGAAAAGAAGAAGGTTTTGCCAAAGGCTATGAAGAGGGCCGGCAGCAAGGGCAGGAAGATGGCACCAAGCAGGGCTTGGCTGAAGGGAAAAAGCTTGGGTTGGAGCAAGGAAAGCAGCAGAGTGAACAGCAGTTTCAGGCGCTGGAGCAGTTGTTGGATCAATTGCATCAACCGCTGCAGCAACTGGATACCGAGGTTGAGCAAGCCTTGCTGGCGCTGACGCTGGCCATGGCCAAAGCGGTGGTGCAAACCGAGGTAACCATCAATCCTCAGGTGATTTTACAGGCTTTGCAACAGGCCGTCGATGCGCTGCCGTTGCGTCATGGTCAGGTAAAAATTCGGCTGCACCCGGACGATCTTGCCATCATCGAGCAACAGTATGCTGCCGGGCAGCTGGCGGAGCGGGGCTGGCAATTGCAGGCGGAGCCCACCTTAAGCCGTGGCGGCTGCCGGCTGGTGACTGAGCAGTCCAGTGTTGACCGAACTACGGAGCAGCGGGTGCAAACCGCTTTGGCGCACTTTCTTGCCTTGGAGACCGAGCCCCCCGAATTGGCAGCTGCTGAGGTTGTTGAATCATCGCCCGCGCCAGATGACGAGGAGGCGTCTTTGGCCTCCGATGACGATGCCTCGTCAAAGGGAGAGACTGAGTCAGCTCCGGCAAATGCAGGCAAGGAGTCGTCATCATGACTGCAACCTTGGCCAAGCGACTGCAACAACAACAGCAGTTTATCCGTCATTCCCGCCCTGCAGTATCGGGCCAGTTGGTGCGGGTGGTGGGTCTGACATTGGAAGCCACCGGTTGCAGTGCCGGTATTGGTCAAAGCTGTGCCGTTGAAACGGCCGATGGGGAATTGTTGGCGGAAGTGGTAGGTTTTGCCGCCGATCGTATTTTTTTAATGCCAAAAGATGATATTTCTGGTGTCGTGCCGGGGGCTAGAGTCACCCCGGTATTGCATGAGCAAGGGGTGCCGCTGTGCATGGCATTGCTGGGTCGGGTGGTTGATGGGGCGGGAAAACCTCTGGATGGGAAAGGCCCTATCGTTGCGTCAACCTTTGCCAGCTCGCGCAAAGCACCGATTAACCCTTTGCAGCGTCAACCGATTCGAATGCCGCTGGATGTGGGTGTTCGCGCCATTAACGCTGCTCTGACGGTGGGCAAAGGTCAGCGGATGGGGCTCTTTGCCGGCAGCGGTGTCGGTAAAAGTGTGCTGCTAGGCATGATGACACGTGGCACCAGTGCGGATGTCATCGTGGTTGGCCTGGTAGGTGAGCGTGGCCGCGAAGTGAAAGAGTTTATTGACGATATTCTGGGCGAGGAAGGTCGGCAGCGCGCCGTTGTGGTGGCATCGCCGGCGGATGTCTCACCAGTGATGCGGTTAAAAGGTTGCGAGACCGCCGTGCAAATTGCCGAGTACTTTCGCGATCAGGGGCTGGATGTGTTGCTGTTGGTTGATTCCATCACCCGTTACGCCCAGGCGCAGCGTGAAATCGCATTGGCTGTTGGTGAGCCACCAGCGACCAAAGGTTATCCGCCTTCAGTCTTTGCAAAGTTGCCTGCCTTGGTCGAGCGGGCTGGCAATGGAGCCGCCGGTAAAGGTTCCATTACGGGCTTTTATACGGTGTTGTCCGAAGGGGATGACTTGCAGGATCCCATTGCCGATGCTTCGCGGGCTATTTTGGACGGTCATATCGTGCTTTCCCGCCAGTTGGCAGACAGCGGGCACTTTCCTGCCATTGATATTGAGCAATCCATCAGTCGGGTGATGCCTGCGGTCACCAGCATGGAGCATCAACTGATGGCGCGGCAGTTAAAGCAGCTCTATGCCAGTTACCGGCAAAGCAAGGATCTGATTGCCATCGGGGCTTATGTCAAAGGCAGCGATCCATTACTGGATAAAGCAGTAGCGCTGATGCCAGCCATTCAACGTTTCTTGCAGCAAGGCATGAAAGACGTGGTGCCTTACGACGAAAGTTTGCATGCCTTGACGCAACTTTTGCCATTGCCAGCCCAGGCGCAAACGCAGAGCCCGGGGTAATGTATCATGGCGAATAAACAGCTGGAATTATTGGTAAAAGTACAGCTGGAGCGCGAAGAAAAGCTGCAAGCCAACTTTGTACAGGCGCTGCAATACAGTCGTCAGGCCGAACAAAAATACCAGGGGCTGGCAGATTACCGCACCGAGTACATTCAGCAAAGTCAGCAGCAAGGCAGTTCCGGCCTGCAGAGTCGTCAGTACAATCAGTTTGTTAACTTTATTGCCAAGCTGGATCAGGCGCTGGAGCAACAAGCCAGGCAGGTTACCCAGGCACAGACGGTGATGGAGCAGCGCCGGCAGCAGTGGTTAGCAATGCAAAAGAAGCGCAAGGCGATGGAGTACCTGTTGGAGCAGCAGCGGCAACAGGCTTTGACCAAAGCCGCCCGAGCCGAACAACGGTTGCAGGATGAAGTGGCCATGCAGCAATTTGTCCGGCGTCAATCGTCTTAGCCCATACCCTGGCATTATGGCCTGAATTTTGAATGCACAACAGAGGTGAGCCTGAAATACCGTGTTATCCGTTGATAGCTTTCTTACAGATGGTTGCTGCAACCAAGGATAACAGGCCTTAACTTGTCGTGAGGAAACCCGCATGGCCGATGCATTACAGATGTTTTTGCTTTCAAGCGCTGGCCCAGTCCTAACCTTAGGGGAGGCCGCAGCAGAGGCAAGCAATGCCAGTGACGATGGTGCTGCAGATACGCTTCCTTTTGCGGCGACCCTTGCCAGCAGCAGCGCTGAGCAGGCTGCAGGCTCAGCCGAACGGCAAAAAGCTGCCGTTGCGGTGCCGCAGGACGACGATGCTGACTTGCTCAACTCTGAAAATTTGCAGGCGATTATCGCCGATGAAAACAGTTCCGACGACGATAAAGACGCAGC
>SKGJ01000219.1 GCA_007117525.1 Alkalimonas sp. | reverse complement strand
TTTCTTTTACACCCTCACCCGGAAAATTATTGGCAACATCGGGTTTCTGGCGTTGTTTTTTGGGCTGGCACTGTACCTGGCTTACCCGGCCGGTGGCGCCGGAACCGGCTGGTGGCTGCTGTTATTGCTGGGTGTTTCGGCCTTTGTCTTCACCATCTTTTACATGCACCACCTGATCGTGCGTCCGGTGCAAGCGCTGGTGTCGGCACTGCAGGAAACCAACAGCAAAGGCACCGATTTGCAGCACCGGCTGCCCGCTTTTACCCATGATGAATTCCGCACGCTGTCTGAACAGTACAACGAATTTGTCAGTCAACTGGGTAAACTGCTTGGCGATATTCATCAGGAAGCCAAACGCACCCACGAAACCAATGAGCAAGTATCCCAAGCCGTCCGTACCACCCGCAGTCATTTGCAGGACACTGAAAAACGTAGCCATCAGATCCGCGGTGAGAGCGATCAGGTGCTGGAGTACCTGGCCGATATCGTGCAGCATGGCGATCAAATGACAGAAGTCGCCTCAGTGACGGTAAAAAGCGCTCAGGGTGCCAGCAGCCAAATGCAACAGCTCTCCGGCCAATTGGCCAGCATCGTTAATTTACTGGATACCTTTGGTCAAACCATCAATGGGCTGCATCAAAATGCAGAGAATGTCCGGCAAATTCTGGTGATGGTGGAGAACTTTTCCGATCAGACCAACCTGCTGGCTCTCAATGCCGCCATCGAAGCCGCCCGGGCCGGCGAAGCTGGCCGGGGTTTTGCCGTGGTTGCAGATGAAGTTCGCACCCTGGCCGCCAAAGTCAACGATGCCACCCGTCAGATCTCAGGCTTTTTGAATGATATGGAACGGCTGGTGCAGGAAACCCGCTCCGAGTCGGAAAGCCTGAATCAACAGGCACGGCAAGCGCAAGAGCAAACCGGCGTCACCAGCGAAGAGTTTAGCGGTTTACAACAACAGCTGGCCGATGCAAAAACCCGGGTTCAAAGCATCAATGACACCGTCGGTGCCCTGGAAAAACGCTACCAGCAAACTCACCAGCATTTATCGGCCATTGAGCATGTCACCAATGAAGCCAACAGCCAGATGACATCCATTGATGACGCCGCCAAGGCCTTGTTGGAAGGCACCGCCAGAACGCAGCAACAGCTGGGTCGCTTTGCCCGCTCCGGCCATTAACGCCAAGGCTCCGCTGCTGGCGGAGCCTTTTGCTATCTTTGTGAAAAATCAACAAAAATGATAAGTCCAGCTGGTTAAATTTTGCTACAATAGCCAGCGATTTAGTACAGCATCAACGGGGGAGTTATGCCAGTCAGCAGCCAACACAAAGTTTATATTCCAACCAGCTCCAGGGACAATCAGTACCTGCTTGCCGAATTCAGTCTGACCGATGCGATCCTCGCACGCTTTGGCGCCCCTATGGTCGACAGCCAGGAGCCGTACAAAGAATTCTACCTGCAACTGGGTAAAATATTTTTTGAGCTGGCCGATCAGGCAGGCCTTCGCAACGTGCACCTGATTGCCAATGGCAAAACGCCTGTGGTGCGCTTTCACAGCGAAGCCTACACCCTGCAAACAGCTGAGCAAATCCTGTTTTTCTACAATCCGGCGTATCACGAAGCGCAAAACAGCTTTTTTAACCCGGCGGAAAAAGCCCGTAAGATCTCTTTGCTGTTTTTAGCCACCGATGCCAACATTCGCGCCAATGCGGCTGAGTTCCACAACAAAGTGCGCGCTTTGTTGCAGCGATTCAGCGACGAAATCAACAGCCCTGAGCTGAAAATCAAGGTTCGGGATCACCAGCACCTGACCTACGATCTCTTTGCCAAAAGCAAAGGCGTGAAAGAAAGTTACGGCTATAAGCTTCGCTCGCTGGATGCGCGCTACAAAGCCCGCAACTGCGAACTGCCGTCTGAGCACAGCGCCCTGACCTACGTCATTATCAATTTGCCACTCAGTCGCTACATCAAAGAGCAGGTGCAGATTGATGCCAAATCCGATCGCCCTTATACCGCCTTGTACCAGCACATTCAGGACCAGTTTGTTGAAGCTACCAGTCTGAACAAACTGACCCACAGAGCGGTGCTGGCCAATGGTTTGCTGCCGCTGGTGCGTAACAGCAAATTCGATAAGATGAGCAGCGGCAAAGAATTGCAAATGATTGGTTTTGATCCAAGCATTAGTGAAGGGCAGCTGATCGCCGATTGGGACGACAGCAACCTGGTTGAGTCCGCTCAACTCATTATTTTTGCCAACAAAGACGATTACACCGACATGGGCTATGGTCGCTTTATGAATCAGGTAGAAACTGCGCTGCGTCGTTTTGCCAAAGGGGTCAACCTGAACCCGGAGCGTGATGATCTGCTGATCCGTTTTCACCAGCACATCAGCTACCATCTGTAACCGGACTTCAGCTACCAAAAAGCCACCCTCGGGTGGCTTTTTGCTGAGTGTTACACTTTAAACCACTTTCGAGTAGCGCTGCTGTCCCTGCTGCAAATAGACATCAAAGGCACTGCAAATGCTACGCACCCATAGCCGGCCTGCATCGGTTATTTTAATGCCTGCCGGGCTTAGCTCAACCAGGCCATCCTCGATAAAGGGAGTCACCTTTGCCAGACTATCCGCAAAGTAGTGGTCAAAATCAAGCTGCCACTTCTGCCCAAAAGCTGCAGTATCGAGCGCAAAGTGACAAATCAGCTGTGCAATTAACTCCGCACGAATGCAATCGTCTTTGGACAAGACAAAACCTTTGGCCAGCGGCAACTGCCTGGCTTCAATCGCCTGATAGTAATCCGGCAATTCTTTTTCGTGTTGCCACAGCACGCCATCCACCTGACTGATCGACGAGACGCCAAGGCCCAGCAGCGCATTCTGGCCATGGGTGGTATAACCCTGAAAATTACGTTGTAAGCGCCCTGCCCGCTGCGCTTTGGCCAGGCCATCGTCTGGCCTGGCAAAGTGATCCATGCCAATAAACTGATAACCAGCCTGACTAAAAGTGGCGATGCCTTGCTGCAATAAAGCCAGCTTGGTTTCAGCGCCGGGCATAGCGGCCTCCGGCAACTTGCGCTGGGCAGCAAAGCGCGCTGGCAAGTGCGCATAACTAAATAAAGACACCCGATCCGGCTCCAACGCCACCACCTGGTCCAGCGTCTGCTGAAACGAACCCGCTTGCTGGTACGGTAAACCATAAACCAAATCCAGGTTGATTGACGCAAATCCGAGCTTTTTGGCTGCCTGCACCAATTGGCGCACCAAATCGGCATCCTGCACCCGGTTGATGGTAATTTGTACCTGCTGATCGAAATCCTGCACGCCAAAACTGACCCGGTTAAAGCCAAGCCCACGCAAATGTGCCAACTTTTCCAGGCTGCAACTGCGCGGGTCGATTTCAATACTGAGCTCATCCAGCGCTGTACAATCAAAGTGCTGATGAAACAGCTGCATCAAGCGGCTTAATTGCTGCTCGGTTAAAAAAGTCGGAGTGCCGCCGCCCAGGTGGATTTGGCCGATGGGCCGGTGTGCCACCAAGGGCTGATACATGGCCATTTCCTGCTCCAGTGCATCCAGATAACGGTCTGCCTTGTGCTGATGACGGGTAATGACCTTATTGCAGCCGCAGTAGTAACAGAGCTGATGGCAAAATGGCAGATGCAGATACAGGCTAAGCTCACCGGCCGATGCCAGCAAGACGTCACGCACCGTTTGGCTATCAAAGGGTGCCTGCAGCGCCAGTGCTGTCGGGTACGAGGTATAGCGTGGCCCATGAATGTTGTACTTG
>SKGJ01000176.1 GCA_007117525.1 Alkalimonas sp. | reverse complement strand
GCGACTGCAGGTAATCATCCAGAGTTGCTGTATCGAGCATGTAATCGTTTTCTGCTTGCGGCCTAGTGGCCGAGGTTTTTAAAGCGCTGGGGGAAAACAGCTGTGCCAACAATTGATCCAGGTTATTGGTATTCAGTGGTTTGGCTAAAGAACCATCCACCCGAATGCCCGCCAACTGCTCTTCGGCTTTACGAACGTTGGCACTAAGCACCACGATTGGTAAATGCTTTAAATGCATTTCCTGGCGAATGATTTTGGCAATTTGATCCCCTGTCATATCCGGCAGCTGCATATCCAGCAAAACCAAATCCAGATCATCTTCCGTTTCCAATAAAGCCAGTGCATCCTCACCGGTTTCAGCATGGATCACGGTATGACCACGCTGCTCCAGCAAGCTGATGGCAATATCCGCATTGAGTGGAATGTCCTCTACCAGCAAAATGGTGAGCTCAGGGCACTCGATCGCGGCTGGTTTAGGAGCTGCCATTAAGCGGGTTGGCAATAAAATTTCAAAGCAACTGCCTTCGCCCACATCACTGTGCAGGCTGATCACGCCTTCCATTGCCTCGATCAGGGCTTTGGAAACCGATAAACCAATGCCAGAGCCAACCACACTCAAGCGACGGCCGTCACTCGACTTGTAATACATATCAAAAATACGTGCTTGCTCGTGCTGACTGATGCCAATACCGGTATCCTCCACTTTGAGCAGCAATTGACTGCGGTCATGCTGCAACAATTCACAATGGAGTCGGATGCTGCCCTGGCTGGTAAACTTGACGGCATTGTTCAGTAAGTTCCAGAGAACCTGCCGAACCCGGGTTGGATCCAACTGCAGGTAACAGTCGGAAGGTGCATGCAAAGTCCATTCAAAGGTCAGGTTTTTCTGCTGGCAAATCAATTCAGCAAAGTTGCAGATGTCTTTTACAAAGCCATTGATTTCGACACTCTGATAAACAATATCCAGATCCTGCCGATCGATTTTATCCAGATCGATGATGTCGTTGAAAATATTGCCCAGGGTCTCGGCACTGGTAAAAATGGTCTGTCCCCAACTGCGCTGCGGCTCCGACAGCTCACTGTCCAGCAAGCGCCGAGTCAGACCAACAATGCCATTGAGTGGGGTTCTCAGTTCATGGCTCAGCGTCGCTATAAACTTGCCTTTGTCCTGATAGGCTTTTTCCAGCGCCTGCTCGGCCAGCTTACGGGAGGTAATGTCCCGGCCAAAGCCAAGCAAGCCGATGGAGCGCCCTTGCTTGTCGAAAAACGGCACCTTGCGCATCTCAAACCACAGGCTTTGTCCTTTGCTGTCACTAAACTCGACGTCCAGAATCAACTCCGATTGCTGAGCGGTGACTTCATGGTCGCTCAAAATGGCAGAAGGCACCGTATCGTCTTTAAAAATATCCGCAGGGTGGCGCCCCAGTAACTCGGCAGCAGGCTTGCCCATAATGACTTCGAACATTTTATTGCAGCTGGCAAAACGGCCGGACTCATCCCGGTAATAGAACAAGTCAGGCGAGCTGTCGACAATGGAGCGGATCAGCAGGGTTTGCCCTTCCAGCTCTTGTTGGGCCTTTTTCCGCTCCAGGATCTCGACTCTGAGCTCATCAATAGCCCGGCGCTTGGCTTGAAAGGCTTTTTTCCGCTCCTCAATTTCAAAGTTTAGCTGGCGGATATTCTCCTGCAAATGCTGATTTAACCGCTTTTCCTGCCTGCTGGAGTCTTCCAGATAAAGCAAGGTAGCATCCAGTTGCTGAATCAAATAGAACACCAGCCCTACCACCAGCGGCCCTATCAGAATAGTCAGCACCAGCACTGTAAGCACTGTGTTCCAATGAATACCAGCGCCAAGCAACATAGAGACACCCAGCGCCAACAAGGTGGTAGCCAGCAGCACAAACAACTGGACCAGGGTAATCAGCTTCAACCAGCCCCATTGCCGGAGCCGGTCGGCCAATCCTTTTACCAGTGGATGCACAGGTTGCACTGCCATCAAGACCTCATTCGTTGATTAAAGCTGCTGTTCTGCGCTCAAGATCAAGCTGAACATGCTGATAGGAGCAAAAGGCAAAACGACCATTGTCTTTTTCAACCTCACCCACTTGGCTTTGAGTTTGCCCGACACGTCTGAGCCTAACCCGAAAGCTAAAATCAGCCAGTTGATCGCTGCCCAGTGCTTCGGTAGCTCCGGTTGCACACAAAGTATCCGCCAACTGCTGGTAGTGATTGGATTGCATCACTGCATCAGCGCTTGGCATTACTGACGACTGAGTCAGATTGGGCTGCTTCCAGTCGGCAAACTGAATGCTCAAGTCGCCCTCACGAAGCACAGCACGGTCACCATGGGTTAAGTAATGGGTGGTGACGGCATCAATCGCCAGAGTGCTATCTTGCTCCAGCTGCTTGGCATCAGCAAGGTCAGCAATAAATACCCCGCCTTTGCCCTGCACTTCAAACCAGACTTCATTGGATGAATTCGCAGGGGTCGAAACCAGCAGCGCTGTGGCTTCATCCACACCAAAGCCAAAACGGGTCTCTGTACTCAGGGCCAGTTTGATTAACCGGCCTTCCCGGCCCCGCTCAGAAAAATGTGTATCCAAAATCCCCCAAGGGAATAATGCTGCACCACCTTCTGGGTTGTAGGTCAGGGACAGCTCTTGCAAACCTTCTGGGCAAGTGCCGGCTTCGTCACAGTCGCGCTCTGGTGGCTCAGTCGCATGGGCGCCATAAGCCAGCGCATGCCGCGACTCACCATTGGTGATCATCGGCAGCTTAGCGGTTTCACGGCCTGACATCACCGCAGTACCAGCACTGGTGCCCCCGACCAACAAGCGCCCTGCCGCCAGGCCACGCTGAATCGCTTGCAGCTCAGGCGTAGCCTGACCATCGCCGGTACGCAATGCCTGTAAAGTTCTGGACTGATCGCCACCATTGAAGAAAATCGCATCGGCCGCTTCAATCATCGCCACGGTGCGGTCATGGCCCCCTTTACAAATATCCTGTTGATAGCGCATCAGGTCAGGATAGCGCTCAGAAGGGGCCTCCAGCCCATGGTAGTTGGCGAAAAGCGCATCCAGCTGGCTACAGCCCTGCTCAGCCCCCAGTCGTTGTGCATGTTGGAAAGCTGTATGAATCGGCAGCCAGACGACTTCGGCACCCGCTTGCTCAAACAGTTGCTGATAAAAATCAACCGCAGCAAAAGGATTCATTGAAGAGGCTGTGACCACCAAGACTTTCGGCTTAGCACGCTCGGAAATAGCTGCTGCTCTTCGGACAAACTCTGGCATCAACTGCCGTGAGAAAGGATCTTTGGTCTGTTGCAACAAGACCTGCTCGCTGCCATCCGCTGAACTTGCTGCAGATAAATGTGCATCCGCAACACAACTGTCCAGTGATCGGGTGGTACAAATACTGACGCCACCACCCAACAACATCATTTGATGTTGCAGTTGAGAATCTTCGGCAGCATGCAAAGAAGTTGCAGCTAAAAGCGCCGAAAAAACAGATTTATTGAGGTATTTATTCATAGTTTCGTTTGCTTCATTTTATGGCTTATCAGACAGGATTGGACCTGTTTTGTTGTTTTTTTTATCGCTGCATAGAGTATCCTGTATTGACTTCCTTGCCAATTAGAGATAAATCTATAGGCAGAATTTGACGCATTTTTGTTCCAGGGTAGCGATATGCTGAAAAAAGCAGTACAGCTTAGCTCATATCACTATTCGTCTTACTACCTCTCTGAGTGGTTTAACGAATAGCACAACCGGTCATCCCTGACCGGCAGGTGTTATT
>SKGJ01000331.1 GCA_007117525.1 Alkalimonas sp. | reverse complement strand
TGCACGAATTTCTGCATTGCTACACTGCGGGAAGTGACTCCAAACCAGCGCCGCGACGCCAGCAACATGTGGCGAAGCCATGGAGGTGCCGCTCATCAGGCCATAGTTGCTGGCACCTGAGGTAAAGTTGGCGACATCACCCAGTTGGCCCATCAGCACAGTACCTTCCTCTTGCGATAAACTGACCGCTGGAATGGTTGTGGTCGGGTTATCACCGACAGTTCCGCTGAAGTTGCCTGGCTCGTTGTTGTAGATGATGGCTGCAACACCACCGCCATCCTGGCAAGACTCCACTTTCTGAGCGAAAGAGACTTCACCCCGTTGCATCAGACAGATTTTGCCAACCATATCGTCGCAGGTGGTCAGACCCAGGCCACAGCTGGCGATTTCGGCACTCATGCTGCCTGAACCAGCACCTGAAATGGGGTTCGGGCTAAACGCAACGCCATTGACCGACAAAATGGATTCTACACCGGTGCCTTCCGGGTAGGTAGAGCGCACATCAACACCAGGCGCTGCCAGTTCAACCTGAGCGTTACGCTGCGAGAAGCTGGCCAGCGTTTTGGTGTGATCCACCGCGGCGACAGAAATTACCGAGTCGTAGGAGGCAGGGTAAGACAATGAGGTGTTGCCAGCATTACCGGCTGCGGCGACCAGCAGCACACCTGAGGCGTAAATGCTTTGCAGGGCATTGCGCTCGGCGACACTGGAGCCAGCACCACCCAAGCTCATATTGACGACGGTCGAGCCATTTTGCGCACAGACGTTGATGGCGTTCACCAGCGAGGATGAATAGCCCCAACCGCTGGCATTAAAAACTTTGACAATATGCAGCTTCACTTCGCCATTGGGCAGCACACCCACAATGCCAACATCGTTATTCAGAGCGGCAATGGTACCTGCTACGTGGGTGCCGTGTGGGCCACCGGCTTCAAACCAGTTGCCGGTACCCGGATCATTGGTACCGGTGATGTTGCTGCTTAAGAAATCTTCGTGCGGTAAGTCCAGACCTGAGTCAATGACACAAACCGTTTGGTTGCTGGCAAACTGGTCCGAGACTTGATCGGCCTGAACCATGGTAAAGCCATAAGGGACTTCCTGCGCCATCGGGTAGCGGACTAAATCCGGTTCAATCAGCTCGATGCTTGGATCGGCTTGCAAACGCTTCAGTGCTGCTTCTGGTAATTCAGCCGCAATAGCGCGCTGGGGTCCTAAAATGAGCTTGGTTTTTGCACCCATGCGCTCCAGAGCGCGGGCAGATACCTGCAAAGCAGCTTGCTCGTGGCTTTGGCCAGGGCGCAGCGAGATGCTTTGCTCAGCCAGATGATCCGCCTTGTAGTGAATGATAAAACGATTGGAGCTTGGCTCGGCTTGATCTGCAGCATGAAGCGCCATTGGCGCCGCTAATGCCGCAGAAACTGCCATGGCCAACAAACTACCTCTGGCATTAGCCAGAGTTTTTGAGGACTTCGACATGAGTTCACCCTCCCAAGGTGATTATTATGATTATGGTTGTAGCGCACTTGCTAAAGAAACAGACGACAAAACAGCTCCTGACAAGGTGGCAACCTGAGTCAATGTAGACCTGGCTTTTGCAAATTAACCTGGAACATTGTTGCATGTTTAACCTATAACAATTGAATGATGCATTCAATAAGTAATTCACAGTTTTCGCATCTTTAACGCTAACTTATTGTTGTTTTGATGGATAAAAATTTTTATTCGGTGATTTGGCTTTGATTGATTACCTAAAATAGGTAAATATGTTAATACTGGCTGTGAGGAACGCCGTGCAATCGGTGCAGAGCCTGATATAATCAGGCAGAACCCAGAGGGAGCGATATGAAGCGTTTACCCAGCATTAAGCAAATGCAGTACCTGTTAGCCCTGCATGAACATCAGCATTTTGGCCGGGCGGCAGAAGCCTGCTTTATTGGTCAATCGACGTTAAGTGCTGCCATTGCTAACTTAGAAGAAACTCTGGATGCTCAGTTGCTTGAGCGCGACCACAAGACCTTTATTTTCACCTCCCTGGGTGAGGATATTGTGCGCCAGGCGCGTGGTATTATTGAACAGTGTGAAGAGCTCAGTCAGTTTGCCCAATGTCAGGGCAAGCCGATGTCCGGGCCTTTTCGCCTTGGTTGCATTCCCACCATAGCGCCCTTTGTCCTGAGTGACATTATGGCGCAGTGTCGCCAGCAGTTTCCTGAATTGCAGCTGCTGCTGCGGGAAGATACCAGCGACAACTCGCTTCATGCTTTGGCGGAAGGCCGGCTCGATATGGTGTTGTTGGCGCTGCCTTATGAAACCGGTGCTTTTCACACTGAAGTGCTGGCACAAGATCCGTTTCAATTGGTGATGCACCGCGATTGGCAGGGGGCTGGTTTCGAGCAAGATATCAGCCACTGGCCGGATGAAAGTATTTTTTTGCTGGAGCGTGAGCACTGCTTAACAGGGCATGCCGTCAAAGCCTGTGAGCTGGAAGACAACCGCAAGGTTAATCCATTTTTTGCTACCAGCCTGCATACCCTGACGCAGATGGTCAATAATAAACTGGGGGTGACCTTTATGCCGCAATTGGCCATCAATGCCGGCTTGTTGCAGGGCACGGATTTGATTTGTCAGGCACCGGCAACCGGGCCGGCCAGCCGGGATATTGGTGTGGCCTGGCGGCCAACCTCCAGCAAATTGCACAGCTATCGGGTGTTGGCGGAGTTGATTCGGCAGGTACTGCAGGTGAAGTGTCAGCTTTAAGCTATCTCGACTTTTTCCAGCATTACTCTGGGTAGGGTTCGATTGGCTCGGGTAAGTGAAAGTTGGGGTATTGCTGGTACAAGGGAAGCAATAGTCCCTCACGGTAAAAGTGTTGGTAGTGTTGATCCCACCAGGCCTTTAGTTGCCGGCCTGCTTCATTGTCGGCAAACCCCATGTAAATAGGCTCTCCTTTTAAAAATACCAGTTCCAACCCGGATAGCTCCTGCTCTTGCAGTTGATGGTGCAGCTCGGCTTTCTCGACCAAAAAAGCATCGACCCGATTGCTTTTCACCAGACTGACCCCGGTGTGGATGCTGTCCACCTCGTAGCTCTCAGTGGTGATATTCAGCAGCTGATCGTAGTTGTAGCCACGCTGGGTGGCCAGTCGGAGCTTTGCCAGATCGGCTTTGTCGCTGAGATGAAGTTGGCCTGCGAGATGCAATAGAGCAATTTTATCGATGTCAAAAGGCCATTCCGATAGCAGCAAGCTGTTGCTGTCTTTTGCGCCTATGCCGATAACCATATGCACCTGTTGTTGCTCGGTCATTAAAATGGAACGAATAAAGCTGGTGAAATAGACTTGAACCTCCGTCTCAGCCGGGAAAATAAGCTGCATCAAATGCAGGTAAGCGCCTTGCTGACTGGGCTCGGTAAAACCCGGCCAGAGATCGGTGGCCACCCAAATCGGATTGATGCTCAGCTCGGTGGAGACGGGCTTGGCAGCAGGCATCGCAAAACTCCAGCTGTTTAGCAGCCAGGTTAAGGCAATGCACGGGATTAAACAGGGAAATCGCATCGGACCCTCCTGTTTAAAGTGTAGTCGTTTTTCAGCGGTTGCGAGGCAGATTTTTCTTGTTCTGACGGCAGGCACTCTTTAGACTAGCGGCCCGTTAACCTGCCGATAGGTTTGTACCGGAGTGGTGTTGTATGCAGCTTTCAGACTTTCACTTTGAACTCCCCGAGGAGCTCATTGCCCGTTACCCACAGCCAGAGCGTTCGGCCAGCCGCTTGCTTTGCATGGACCGCCAGACTGGTGCCTTGCAGCATCA
>SKGJ01000260.1 GCA_007117525.1 Alkalimonas sp. | reverse complement strand
TAAAGCCTGCGCCTTGCACATTCTGGTCAAAACCAAAGCCGAAGCCGAGAAGCTAAAACAACAACTGGCCAAAGGGGCCGACTTTGGTCAACTGGCCAAAAAGCACTCCCTGTGCCCTTCCCCTAAAAAAGGTGGGGATTTGGGTGAGTTTCGCCCCGGCCAAATGGTGCGCGCTTTTGATGAAGTCGTTTTTAAAAAAGCGCTGTTGGAAGTGCATGGCCCGGTGAAAACCCAATTTGGTTTTCACTTGATCAAAACCCTGTATCGCAGTTAAGTCAGGGTCTGGCAACTTGCTTTGTCAGGGCGCGTTGGCAAAGTCTGCCGCCGCTTGCTGGCAAGCAGGGTTGCCATCAGCCAACAAGGACTCGGCGAAGAACCACTCTTTAAACACCTGCCACTCACCAACAATAGGGCTTTGACACTGGCCATTGGCTTGCTGACCAAAGCTGTCTTGGTTGCACAGTGGGGTATCGGCTAGCTCACCCCGGTAGGCATAGGCATACACCACCTGGCAGTGTGGGCTAACATAGGTATCAAACACCACCAACCAGCCCTGCTGGTAACGCACCAGACTAAAGCTGGGAATACGCTGTGCTACAGCGGTAGCAATGACATCCGCCGCTTCTGCCTGCTCCAGCAACACCAGCTCAGAGCCCTGGCGCTGACGAATTTGCAGCGGCTCACCACGACGCCAGGCAAAACCATCGTAAGCAGTAGCCTCTGCCGCATCAGTCAATGCATTCAAGCCGCGCAGATCGCGACGGACTTCCTGCCGAATGGTCCGCTCTACCTGCTCAGCTTCTGTCAACGCTTGCATCTTATCGCAAGCAGCTAGCAACAAAATCGACAACACAACAACAAAAACTTTGAGCACACTCTACCCTTTTTTACTGCTTAGCTTTTAGACTGCAAGCTATATCTTTATCATCAAGGCTGTGGCAGCACAACACAAGAGTCACGCTCAATCAACCGGGGCTCGAACACCAACTGCAACTCGGGTTGTTTTTGTTGGTACACTTCTTTTAGCACCCAGCGGGCCGCCATTTGGCCCATGGCGGCAATGGGGTAATCGATGGTCGACAGTTTGGGGTAGGTGTAATGGCTCAGCATGACGTTATCGAAGCCGATAATCGACAGCTGCTGCGGAATAAAGAGCCCCTGCTCTCGTGCTTCGGTCATGGCGCCGGAAGCCATTTCATCGTTGGCGCAGATCAGTGCTGTTAACGGGATGCCTTGCTGCAAAAAGTAACGAATACCGGCACTGCCGCCATCTTCGTGGTAATCCCCTTCGAACAGCCGCTTTGGATCCCAGTCAAGGCCAGCTTCTTGCAGGGCCAGCTGGTGGCCCCGATAACGATCCTGCGCATCGGTTTTCCACAAGGGGCCGGAGATGTAGCCCAGCTGCCGGTGCCCTTGCCGCAACAACAGCTGCGTCGCCAGATAGCCCCCCAGCTTGTTGTTTAAGCTGATGCACTGCGGCTGCAGCGCCGGCACCTGGCGGTTAATCAGCACAAAAGGAATTTCCTTGGCTTTTAATTGCACCAGATACTCATCGGACACGGCTTCCACATGCAGGATCAAGGCATCGCAATTGCGGCTTAGCAAAAACTCAATGCCATCGCGCTCGGTGGCCTCTTCGCTGTGGCCGGCGGCGATGATAACGTGTTTACCGGCCGTGCGAAACTCGGCTTCAATGCTGCTGATCATGGCACCGTAAAAAGGACCATGCAGCTCAGAAACCAGAATGCCAATGCTGTCGGAGCGATTGGATGCCAGAGAGCGCGCAATGGAGTTGGGCCGATACCCCAGCTCCGCCATGGCGGCCTCCACTTTTTTCCGGGTCGATTCCCGCACCGGGCTGGTGTTGTTCATCACCCGGGACACGGTGGCCAGTGACACACCGGCCAGTTTAGACACTTCATAAATGGTTGGCATAATGCGCTTTCATTGCTCTCTAATGGCTGAATTTTAACGGAACTTCTGTCAAGAAGCACCCGCTTCGGACTGACGCTGTTGCAACTCGTTGGCAACCTGCTGCACCTTGTCGCGGGTCAGGATGTAGCGAGTCATCACGGCTGCGACCAACAAAGAGGCGACTGCGGGCCAGACCGTAAAGGACCACAAAATGCCCTGCGCGGTACTTTCGGTTTGCACTACATTGGGCTGGTACTGATAAAATGCCAGCAGCCAACCCGCCAGAGCACCGCCAAGCGCCAGTCCCAGTTTAATAAAGAAAATAATCGACGAGTAGACCAGGCCGGTAATGCGCTGGCCGGTTTTCCAATGGCCGTAATCCACGGTATCGGCCATCTTGGCCCAGAGCATCGGGGTCGCCATTTGCAGGAAAAAGCACCAGACAAAGTAAAAACCGAAGGCCAGCACCGCCTGATCAGGCCCCACAAAAAAGCTGAGCAAACAAATCACGGCAGCAATGCACTGCAATCCCATGTAGGCACGGACCTTATCGATGCGGGCGCTGACAAACTGGGCGCTGGCACAGCCTAAAATGTTGCCAATCATGCCCAGGGTGATAAACCAGGTGATCCAGTCTTCCCGCCCCAGGTAATACTTCACGTAGTAAATCGCCAGGGTACTGCGCAGCACCATGCCTGTTAACAGCACCACAGCGGCCACACACAACACCCGCCAGGCTTCGTTTTGCCAGAGCTGCCTGAGGCTGGAAAAGAATTTCAGCTGCTGATCTTTTGGCGGCTGGACTCGCTCTTTAGTCCCGAGGAAGCACAACAAAAACAGCGCCATGCCCAGGATGCTCATCAACAGCATCGTCAGTTGGTAACCGCGGGCTGCATCGCCCTGACCCAGCCAATTGACCATTGGAATGGTGCAGGCGGTGACCAGCAAGCCACCGAGCATGCCAAACACAAAACGGTAGGACTGCACCGAGACCCGCTCATCCGGATCCTTGGTCAGCACCCCACCCAGGGCCGAGTAAGGAATGTTGATGGCGGTGTAAGCCAGCATCAGCAAGGTGTAGCTGATAAAGGCATAAATCACCTTGCCCTGGTCGCTAAAATCAGGAGTGGTAAAGGCCAGCACACTGACAAAAGCAAACGGCAGCGCCAGCCAGAGCAAATAAGGCCGGTAATGGCCATGGCGGCTGTTGGTGCGATCGGCCAGCGCCCCCATCAGCGGATCGGTGACGGCATCGATAATGCGTACCAGCAGAAACATACTGCCAACCACCGCCGGCGAAATGCCAAAAATATCGGTGTAAAAGAAGGTGAGAAACAACATCACCGTCTGGAAAATAATGTTGCTGGCGGTATCGCCGAGGCCATAGGCCACTTTTTCCCGTTTGCTTAGCATCACCTGCCCCTGCCCTTAGCGCTTTGCGCGTTCTTGTTTATACCTGAACAGCTGCTGCAAGGCCAGACCGCTGTCTTTAAGCACCCGTTGTTGCGTTGAGTAGTCGACATAAACAATACCAAAGCGCTTGGCATAGCCTTCGGCCCATTCAAAGTTGTCCATCAGGCTCCAAGCAAAGTAGCCCTGCACCGGAACGCCTTCCACGATAGCCTGTTCGACAGCCTGCAAATGCTGTTGAAAATAGCGCACTCGTTCGCTGTCCTGCACCCAGTTATCGCGCAGCAGGTCCGGCATGGCGGCGCCATTTTCGGTAATGTACACCGGGGGTAAGCTGTATTTTTGGTGCAGACTGGTCAGAATTTCGGTTAACCCCTGCGGGAAAATCTCCCAGCCCATGTCGGTCAATGGTGGCTGTACGGGTTGCACATCCCGAAACCAGCCCGCCTCGTTGGCGGCAAAGACAGTGCGGGTGTAGTAGTTGACGCCCAGGTAATCCAGTGGCTGAGCGATCAGCGCCATGTCCCCGAGCTCGATATCCGGCTGATCGCTCTCTGGCAGTTCATTAAGCAGCTCAGGATAACGCCCTTGCAACAACGGCTGCAGGTACCACTGGTTGTGATAAGCATCGGCCATGGCTGCAGCGCGCTGATCGGCCGCGCTGGGCGAAGCTGGATAGCAAGGGCTGAAGTTCAGTACAATGCCATTTTTCGCGCTTGGGCAGTTGCGTTGCAGCACCTGCATAGCCAAGCCATGCGCCAGCAACAAATGATGCGCCACTTGACGGCCCTGGCGCCGGTTTTGTACACCAGGGGCATGAATGCCCGCTTCGTAACTCAGATAGGCGCTGCAAAAGGGCTCGTTTAAGGTCGCATACGAATAGACTTTATCGCCAAAAGCACGGCTGACCTGGTCGGCGTACTGTTGAAACAGCCAGGCGGTATCCCGGTTGAGCCAGCCGCCCTGCTGCTGAATATGCTCGGGCAAATCCCAATGATACAAAGTGACAAAGGCTTTGATGTTGCGTGCCTGCAGCGCATCCAGCAGCTGCAGATAAAAATCCATCCCCTGCTGGTTGACCGAGCCGTCCTGATGCAGCACCCGGGCCCAGGACACGGAAAAACGATAGGCATCCACCCCTAAACTGGCAATCAACTCGATGTCCTCTTGCCAGCGATTGACATGATCGCAAGCCACTAGGCCATCGGAGCCATCTCGGATCCGGCCAGGCTGAGCACAAAAGGTATCCCAAATGGTGGGCAGGCGGCTGTCGGCGGCGCCTTCTATCTGAAAAGCAGCGGTTGCAACGCCAAACACAAAGTCCGGTTGCAGCAAGGGCGAGGTATCAGCCAGCGTAATTTTGGTCATAATTTATGCTTCGGTCTTGGGGGCCAGTGGCAAAAAAATCAACAAAAAGCATTGCCATCAGCCGAAGTTATGCTATAAATGAAAGCGCTTACATTCAGTCTAGTCGGTCATTTGTTCAGCGTCAAATGCTTTCAGCAGCAGACGGCTCAGAACAACAAGACCGTCAATAATCCCCGCGGTACCGCGTTGCCAGGCGGGGAGAATATTGTCCAAACAGGGGGAACTTATGGCCACAGCACCGGTAATGGTTACTGAGGCTGAGCAGTCAAAACAGCCGGGCAACCTGCGTTTTGCACTGACATCACTCACATCGTTATTTTTTATCTGGGGCTTTATTACCTGCCTCAATGACATTTTGATCCCGTATCTGCAGTTGTTGTTTGATCTCAGCTACACCCAGGCCATGCTGGTGCAGTTTTGCTTTTTTGGTGCCTATTTCGTGGTGTCGGTACCTGCCGGCATGTTGGTTGGGCGCATTGGCTATCAGTCCGGCATTGTCACCGGCTTGTTGATAGCCGGTGCCGGTTGTTTGTTGTTTTATCCGGCTGCTGCGATTCAGGTCTATGGGCTGTTTTTGTTCGCTCTTTTTGTGCTGGCTTCGGGCATCACCATTTTGCAGGTAGCGGCCAACCCCTACGTCAGTGTGCTGGGCCGGCCAGAAACCGCCTCATCACGCCTGACCATGACCCAGGCCTTTAACTCCCTGGGCACCACTGTGGCGCCTTTCTTTGGAGCCTGGCTCATTTTCTCCGGCATGGATGTCTCTGCCGATGCTCAGGTCTCGCCGACCTCGGTGCAACTGCCCTATTTGCTGCTGGCAGCGTCCTTGATCGTGCTGGCCATTATTTTTGCCTGGATTAAACTGCCCAAGCTGGGACAGAAAGACCGCAGCAACCCGATGCATTTGCAAGGCTCTGCCTGGCAGTACCGCCATTTGGTGCTTGGCGCCGTTGGTATCTTTGTCTATGTCGGTGCCGAAGTTGGGATTGGTAGCTTTTTGGTTAGTTACCTGACCATGCCGCACATTGGTGGCATGAGCGAAGCGCAGGCAGCCCATTACATTGCCTGGTATTTTGGTGGCGCCATGTTAGGCCGCTTTATCGGCGCCGCTGCCATGCAAAAAATTAATGCCGGTAAAGCCCTGGCCTTTAATGCGGTCTGTGCCGTGCTGTTGCTGGCCCTCACCATTCTAAGCGAAGGCAAACTGGCCATGTGGTCCTTGTTGTTGGTGGGGCTGTGCAACTCCATCATGTTCCCCACCATTTTTAGCTTGGCGATCCACGGCTTGAAGCAACACACCAGTCAGGGCTCAGGCATTTTGTGTCTGGCCATTGTCGGTGGTGCCGTGCTGCCGTTATTGCAAGGGGTACTGGCCGATACAATCGGTGTGCAGCAAGCCTTCCTGCTGCCGCTGCTATGCTATATCTACATCGCCTATTACGGCCTGAAAGGCTGTAAACCTCAATCCACTGCCGAACAACCCTAAGGAGCTTTCATGGTTTTTC
Organism: Alkalimonas sp.; assembly: GCA_007117525.1. Classification (GTDB taxonomy): domain Bacteria; phylum Pseudomonadota; class Gammaproteobacteria; order Enterobacterales; family Alteromonadaceae; genus Alkalimonas; species Alkalimonas delamerensis. The sequence goes on along the minus strand of SKGJ01000260.1, from coordinate 7,449 downwards.
AGTTCACTGCCCTCTCAGGCCGGATGCGGAGATTACCGATGGCACTTGTTACCGCCAGCGTGCTGGCACTAACGGGCTGCAGCCAGCAGCAACCCAGCAGCGATGCTGCCTCAGCCGAACGTGGCGATGTCACCATTTGGCCGGTTATTGACAGCCCGGTTGCCAAGGATCCGGCGATGGAAGCGGCCATCGACGCCCTGCTGGCCGAGATGACACTGCCACAAAAAATCGCCCAGATGATTCAACCGGAAATTCGGGATATCACCGTAGAAGACATGCGGACTTACGGCTTTGGTTCCTTCTTAAACGGTGGCGGCGCTTTCCCAAACAACGACAAGTACGCCACCCCCGAAGACTGGATAGCGCTGGCCGAAGCCATGTATCAGGCTTCGATGGACGACTCGGTCAATGGCATCCGCATTCCCACCATGTGGGGGACCGATGCGGTGCATGGTCACAACAATGTGATTGGTGCCACAATTTTCCCGCACAACATTGGCCTTGGCGCCGCCAACAATCCCGACCTGATTGAGCGTATCGCTGAAGTCACCGCCCGCGAGGTAATGGCCACCGGCATCGACTGGGTCTTTGCCCCGACGGTGGCGGTTGCGCGTGACCCGCGCTGGGGCCGCACCTATGAAAGCTACTCCGAAGATCCTGAAATCGTTCGCAGCTACTCCGCAGCCATTGTACGTGGCCTGCAAGGTGCTGCAGATGCCGACTTTTTAAGTGATCGACGAGTCATCAGTACCGTCAAACACTTTGTTGGCGATGGTGGCACCACCGATGGCATCGACCAGGGCGACGCCGAAGTGTCTGAACAAGAGCTGTTTGACATTCATGCCCAGGGCTATGTCGGTGGTTTATCGGCCGGCGCGCAAACCGTGATGGCCACCTTCAACAGCTGGAATGGCAAAAAGATCCATGGCGATCATTACCTGCTGACCCAGGTGTTAAAAGAGCGAATGGGCTTTGATGGCCTGGTGGTCGGTGACTGGAATGGCCACGGCCAGATCCCAGGTTGCACCAACGCCGACTGCCCGCAAGCTGCTTTGGCCGGGCTGGATATTTTCATGGTGCCGACCGATGCCTGGAAGCCGCTGTATTACAACCTGATTGAGCAGGTTGAAAACGGCGTCATCCCGATGAGCCGGATTGATGACGCGGTGCGTCGCATTCTACGGGTGAAAAAGCGGGCGGGTCTGTTTGACAAACCAAGCCCGGCCAATCGTCCACTGGCTGGCCGGCTGGAATTGATTGGCGCAGCAGAGCACCGGGAAGTTGCCCGTGAAGCGGTGCGCCAATCGCTGGTGCTGCTGAAAAACAACGATCAGCTGTTGCCACTGGATCCACGCCAGCACTTGCTGGTCACAGGTCCTGGTGCCGATAACATTGGCCAGCAATCCGGCGGTTGGACCATCAGCTGGCAAGGCACCGGCAACACCAATGCCGACTTCCCGGGCGGCACCTCCATCTACGGTGGCTTTGCCCGTCAGGTAGAAGCAGCCGGTGGCTCGGTCGAGCTCAGCGAAGATGGCAGCTTTCAGCAACGGCCCGATGTTGCCATTGTGGTCTTTGGTGAAGAACCTTACGCCGAAGGCAATGGCGACATCGACAACCTCGAATTCCAGCGTGGCAACAAGACCGATCTGGCGCTGCTGCAGCAGTTAAAAGCCGAAGGCATTCCAGTGGTGTCCCTCTTTATCAGTGGTCGTCCGATGTGGGTGAACCCGGAGCTGAATGCCTCCGATGCCTTTGTCGCCATCTGGCTGCCGGGCAGCGAGGGTGAAGGGGTGGCGGATGTGATTCTGCGCGATGCCAAAGGTGCAGTGCAGCATGACTTTCATGGCAGCTTGACCTTCTCCTGGCCAGCCACGCCGCAGCAAGCGGTGGTCAATCGCTTTGATGCCGATTACCAGCCACTGCTGCCCTATGGTTTCGGCTTGCGTTACGGTGATGTCGATGTCCTTAGCAATGATTTATCTGAAGAGGTCGAGCAAGACGGTCAATTAAGCGATCTGGTGGTGTTTGAGCGAGCGCCTCGTAGCCCTTGGCAGCTGTTCCTTAACAGTGGCGAGCACCATACCGCGGTAACCAGCAGTGTGCAGGAGTTGCCTGGGCTAAGCAGCCGTACTTTTGACCGCCTGGTGCAAGAAGATGCCCGCCGCTTTGTGTTCAGTGGTGAGCAGCTGGCCCGCCTGAGCTTTATCAGCGCCTTCCCACGTGACTTGCGGGGTTATGGTGAGGCCGACAGCAGCTTGCACATTGAAGTGAAGCGTCAGGGCGCAGTGCCCAATGAGGTTTGGCTCGGCATGCATTGCAACGAGGCCTGTCAGGGCGCTGTCAACATTGCCAGCGAGCTGCAAGCAATGGGCGAAGGCGAATGGGGTACCATTGCCGTGCCACTGAGCTGCCTGCAACAGCAAGGGTTATCGCTGCAACAGGTGTTCTCAGCGATGTATCTGGAAACAGCCGGAGCTTTAAACATCAGCCTGGCCGATGTCCGTATTGTTGCCCAGGACCAGACAGCGGCTCCAGCCAGCTGTCGCTAGGTCAGATGCCGGGCTCATGCAGCGATACATCGCTGCATGACTCCTGCTTTTTTTATTTTTTAACCAGCGCCACATTGATTTTGATTACAAATTGAACTAATCTCAATGTAAGCGCTTACATAAATTATCAAAACGTACCGGTTAGCTCTGCTCAACCATGAAAAACAAGAAGTCTGATAATTATTAGCACACAAGGGGATAGGTTATGCTCAACAGCCGTTTTAAACTTTCACGCTTGGCGGTCAGTATCTCACTACTGACAGGCGCCGGCATGCTCAGCTCAGCGTTGGCTGATGACTTGGCAACACAAGCTGCAGAGGAAGAGATCGAAGTTATTCAGGTCTCGGGGATCCGTGGCAGTTTGATCCGTTCGATGGATATAAAACGCAGCGCCACCGGTGTGGTGGATGCCATTTCCTCGGAAGATTTTGGTAAATTTCCGGACACCAACCTGGCAGAGTCCTTACAGCGGATCACCGGTGTGGCGATCGACCGTTCCAACGGTGAAGGCAGCCGGGTGACCGTTCGTGGCTTTGGTCCGGAATTTAATCTGGTGTTGCTCAACGGCCGGCAAATGCCAGCCTCCTCCTTGGAAGCCACCACCGCATCCTCATCCCGCTCCTTTGACTTTGCCAACCTTGCTGCGGAAGGGATTTCCGGGGTTGAAGTTTATAAAACCGGCCGTGCCAGCATTTCGACCGGCGGCATGGGTTCCACCATTAACATCCTGACCAACCGGCCATTAAACCGCATGAATGCCCCTGGCATGCAGGCTACTTTTGGGGTCAAAGGGGTGATGGACCAATCCACCGACGAAGGCTCAACCATCACACCGGAAATATCCGGCTTATACAGCAATACCTTTAACGACGAAAGGTTTGGCGTTGCCATCAGCGGTTCGTATCAAGAGCGCCATAGCGGCAACAGGCAAGCCAACACTGGCGGCTGGCGCACCTTCCCCGGCACGGTCAATGGTTTCGACTGGGATGGTGGCAATGCCGACTGGGGCGGCCTGATCCCGGATGGCGACAATGCGCACCAAAACTACCCAGCGGCCGATTCCATCTACTCGGTGCCACAAAGTTTAGGCTACGCCTTCCACGAAGTAGAAAGAACCCGGACCAATGGCCAATTGGTGCTGCAGTATCGTCCCGTCGATGCCGTCACCACTACTCTGGATTACACCTATTCGAAAAACGAAGTATCAGACCGTTACAACGACGTTTCGGCCTGGTTCAACTTCGGACCATCCACAGGTGTCTGGAGTGATGGCCCGGTCGCGGCACCCATTGTGTACTCAGAAGCATTCGGTGAGCCAGGTGATTTAGCCATGGGCGGTGGTCAATTTTCGACAGTGAACGAGAACAAGTCACTGGGCTTCAACACCCAATGGCAAGTGAACCCTAACTTGCAATTGGAGCTGGACTATCATAACTCGTCGGCAGAATCGCGCCCCAATAGCCCCTTTGGCAGTAACAATGTGATTGGTACCGCGACCTTCGTCCGCTCAGTGACCACCGCACGGTTCGACAGCGATTTACCGACTTTAGCCATTACCTACCCTGATGGCTTCACCGGTATTCGTGGTGAAGACGTACGGGTCACCGGCAGCTCATTCCGTAACAGCCAAATGCGCAGTGATATCGAACAAGTGCAAGTTCGTGGTACCTATGTGTTTGACCGGGGCTTGCTCACCAACATTGACTTCGGTGTCTCGGTCTCTGAAACCAAAAATCGCTCCGCTTTTTCGAACGTGCAGCAAGATAACTGGGGCGGCTTAGGGGCAGCGGGTGATATCGATCCGTCGGTATTTAAACTGGATCAATTGGCCGATAATTTTGATGCCTCCAGCGGCAGCGACATGCTGCAAGAGTTCTTCCGTTGGGACTTCAACACCATTCGTCAAATTGCCAACGACACTTATGGCAACTTAGGCTCGGTTGGGGATTGTGGTACCTCGTTTTGTGCTTCGTCGGACATGACCACCGACCGCCGCACCACCGAGAAACAGCAAGCCGCTTACGTGCAGTTCAACTTTGCCGGTGACCTTGGTGTCATGCCGTACTTTTTAACCGCCGGTGTCCGCTACGAGAAGACCGATGTCACCTCACGCGCTTTAGTACCGGTCTACAGCGGTATCGCCTGGGCCGGTGACAACGAGTTTAACCTGATCAGCACCGGTGAGAGTGACTTCACCAGATTGACCGGCGACTACAGCAATATCTTGCCAAACATCGACTTCAATGTTGAAGTCGTTGATGATGTGCTGCTACGTGCCTCAGCAAGTAAAACGCTTGCCCGGCCAAGCTATGCCGACATTCAGGGCGGGCAAACCCTGAACTCCCTGGTGCGGATTGATGGTGGTACCGGGGCTCGTGGTAACCCGGACTTGAACCCGTTTGAATCCACCAACTTCGATTTGTCGCTGGAATGGTACTATGACGAAGGCAGCTACATGTCGGTCGGTTACTTCTGGAAAAAGGCGAAGAACTTTATCGGCCGCACTACGGTGCAGGAGCAAACCTTCAACTTGCCGCATCCGGCACAAGGCCCTCGTTATGCCGAAGCCGTTGCCGCTGTTGGCAACAATACCCCAGCCATTCGTAATTATATTCGGGAGAATTTCCCGGACACGGTCGATGCCAATGGCTTCATCCTGGGCGTGCCGGGCGATGCGCCAGCCAACTTTGACATCATCATTCCGGTGAACCAGGACGGTGCCAGGTTGGATGGTTGGGAGCTGGCAGTACAGCACTTATTCGGCGAAACCGGCTTTGGTGTCATTGCCAACGCTACCCTCGTCAATGGTGACTTTGAGTACGACAATCAAAGCTTAGGTGAGCAATTTGCCTTACTTGGCATGAGCGATACCTACAACCTGGTGGGCTTCTACGACAGAGATGGCTTCCAGGCACGTCTGGCTTACAACTGGCGTGGTAAATTCCTCGCATCCACAGTGAACGCCCAGGGCCTGCAAAATCCAATTTACGTAGAGTCTTACGGACAGTGGGATGCCAGCGCCAGCTACGATGTCAACGACAAGCTGACGGTCTTTTTTGAAGCCATCAACCTGACCAACGAGTCCATGCGCTCTCATGAACGCAACTCACTGCAATTAGTGAACTATACTGAAACAGGCCGCCGTTTTGCCATCGGCGCACGGTATACGTTCTAACCAGCTCTTGCCCTGAACAAGTAGCCATCGCAAGATGGCTACTTTTTACAAGAAGTACTGATGATGCAAGCAACCACCCCAGACGCAACGGGCAACCGGACTGACGCAACAAAAGAACAGCCGTTCAGTGAAGGACGGGTTACTATTGTCGTTGTCGGTGGTGGCAGTGCTGGTTGGCTGACTGCCGCCTTATTGGCCGCGGATCATCAAGCTGATCCCCGCATCAACATCACCCTGATTGAATCTGCCTCGGTACCGACCATTGGTGTTGGCGAAGGCACCTGGCCATCCATGCGCGCGACCTTAGCGCGGATTGGCATTTCTGAAACCGAATTCATACAAAGCTGCGATGCCAGCTTCAAACAAGGCAGTGTGTTCCGCAACTGGCGTAGCACTGCGCCGCAAGATTGCTATTACCACCCCTTTACCCCACCCGTGGCAGCGAATGAGCTGAACATGGCTGAGCATTGGTTTCGCCACCATCAGCAGGTCGAGTTCGCAGCAGCAGTCTCCAGCCAACCGGCCATAATTGCTGCTGGGTTAGCTCCCAAACGTATCACCACTCCGGAATACGCGTTTTTACAAAACTACGGCTATCACCTGGATGCCGGTAAGTTTGTGGCGCTATTAAGTAACCATGCCAAGCGACTTGGTGTGAAGCATTTGGTGGATGATGTTGTTGCCGTACAGAGTCATCCGGATGGTCGTATTGCCGGGCTGCAAACTGCCCAGCATGGGGCCTTAACTGGCGATCTATTTGTCGACTGCTCGGGCTTATCAAGCTTACTGCTCGGCCAGCATTATCAAACCCCTCTGCTGAGTGTGCAGCATTCTCTTTTGAACGACAGTGCATTAGCGGTGCAAGTACCTTACGAGACTGATCACGCGCCCATCGCATCGGCAACACTGGCCACAGCCCAAGCACAAGGCTGGGTCTGGGATATTGGCTTACCGACCCGTCGAGGCGTCGGCTTTGTGCACCACAGTGGCCATACCGATGAGGAACAGGCACATCGCACCCTGGCGCAGTACCTGCACTTATCCGAGCAGGAGTTAAACGCCCGTTACCAACCCAGATTAATCCGGTTCACTCCGGGTTACCGAAAGCAGTTCTGGCGGCACAATTGTGTCGCTGTCGGCATGGCGGCCGGCTTTATTGAGCCACTGGAAGCATCTGCCCTGGTGATGGTCGAGCTCTCTGCTACCTTTATTAGCGAGCAGTTACCGCGCAGCCTAGCGCAACTTGCCATCGTCAGTGAACGCTTTAATCAAACCTTCAGTTACCGCTGGCAGCAAATTGTTGAGTTTTTAAAGCTGCATTACGTCTTGTCGACCCGCGATGAAAGCGACTATTGGTTGGCGCAGCGGGCTGAGGCCTCGATACCCGCATTACTGCAGCAAAAACTGACGATGTGGCAACACCTGGTGCCAAGCCGCTATGATTTACCGATGGCGGAAGAGCTGTTTCCGGCGGCTAGTTACCAATACATTCTTTATGGCATGCGGCACTTACCAGTGAGCGAGCGGCCTAACAAGGCAAACTCACGTGCCAACCAGGCCTTTGCCGAAGTGCAGCAACAAATACAACAGCTCAGAGCGGGTCTGGTGCCTAATCGCGAATTATTGCACCAAATCAAAACTCACGGCTTACAAAAAATTTAAAGGGGAGCCGATGGCTACTATCGAATTACTCAATAATGTGGACCACCTGGATGTCAAAAT
>SKGJ01000241.1 GCA_007117525.1 Alkalimonas sp. | reverse complement strand
TCGTCTTCAACGTGCATGATGCGGTTTAACGTCATAGCACTCTCCTTTTTATTTGCACTAGCCACTGAGTGCGCCGCTTATTCATTACTGAGTATAGCTTTGATACGCTTAACCAACTCGGCTGGTTCCACTTTGGATTTGGCGAAGGTCGCCTGCACCTTGCCATGCTGATGCACCGATAAGTCTTGCGCCGAGAAAACCACCACCGGAATATCGCCTTGCAATGCCCTGATGTCATGCAGTAGCTCCCAGCCTACGCCATCCGGCAACCCAATATCCAGCAGTAACAGATCAAACTGATGCTGACGCAGCAGCATCCGGGCATTATTCAGGGTTGCAGCCCTGTAATATCGGCAGTGTGTTTCCAGATGGGCTTGCACTATGGCTGTGATGTCATTGTCATCTTCGACATGCAACACCCTGGCATCCTCGCGCCAGGATGCATGCTCAAGCAGCTGGGTTAATTTCGCGGCCAATATGTCCTGTTGCACTGGCTTTTCCAACCAGTCAATGGCTTGGGTGATACCTGCCAGCTGCAACTTGCCCTCTTGCAGATAAGCAGAAATTACCAGTACCGGTAAGTCGCGGGTTGCAATGGTATCACGCAAGCGCAAAAAGAAGTCACTGCCATGTTCGTTTTGCAGCCTAAGATCCAAAGTCAACAAGCGATAACTGTGCTTTGATAGTAGCTGCCAGGCAGAGGTGGTATCCGGTGCCCAGTCTGCTTCAAAACCTTCTTGCTGCAGCATGGCAGCGAGCATCGAAGCAATATCGGCATCGTCTTCGACCACCAGTACTTTTTCCAAGCTGCTGTGCTCACTATCAGTTTCTGCAAGTGGCAACTCAAACCAAAAAAAAGCCCCCTGGCCGGGTACACTGTCCACACCAATGCTACCACCCGACTGATGAATGATTTCCCGGCAAATGGCAAGGCCCAAGCCTGTGCCCTCTGCTTGTTTAGTCGTACTGTTATTCAATTGCGAGAAGCGCTGAAATAACGAGCCGATCTCCTGCTGACTAAGGCCCGGGCCTTCGTCCTGAATGCCAATACGCACTTTATCCTTGCCAGGCTCTGTCTGAATACAGACCTGACTACCGGCAGGAGAAAACTTCACTGCATTGGAGATAAGATTGGTCAGGACTTGCTGGATCCGGGACGGATCGGCATAAATGGCTGCAGCCGGTACATCGGCCAGCAGCAACTGAGTCTGATGCCTATCGGCATAGGGCTTGTTTTGCTCCATCGCGTCCTGCAACAGAGTCTGCAACGGGATAATCTCCGGGAAAAAAGCAACCTTGCCGGCCGCCAGCTTTTCCATATCCAGCAAATCATTCACCAGCATGGTCAATCGCTTGCTGTTGCGCTCGGCAATGCTGAGCATCTTACGGCTTTTCTCGGTCAGCTCACCGGCTGCGCCGGCCAGCACCAGTGATAGGGAGCCGGCAATGGAGGTAAGTGGTGTGCGAAGTTCATGACTGACCGTGGCAATAAACTCATCTTTCATTTTATCGAGTTTGCTGCGTTCGGTCAGATCCATCACTATGGTCCAAATCATCGACTCACCCGCCGGGTTTTCAAAGCGCACACCATTCAGCTCAATATCAATTAAATGCCCATCTTTATGGCGGTATTGTTTGCGATAAGGCCCATAGCGGCCTTTTTGTTGCAATGACTCCAGTTGCTTTTGTTCATCATCTGCGTAAATTTCAGGCGTTAAATCCCAATAACTTAAAGCGGCCAACTCTTGCTGGCTGTAGCCCACCAAGTGTTCCATCGCAGAGTTGGACTCGATAAAGGCACCGTCTGCCATGCGATTGAGTAAAATTGGCAGGGGAGACAAGCTGAACAATGCTTTTAAACGCTGCTCAGACCAGCGCAGTGCCTGCTGTTGTTTTTGCAACGAGTGTGCGGTGGCTTTTTGCAGCTTTTTGACCAAAAAAAACAGCGCCAGCACACTGATGACAATGGCCCCAAGCCAGAGGCCCCAAATTTGTTTGTTTTGAGCTTGGTGCGCAACAATCATGGCGCTGATATCCTGCCAACTCACCAACACCACAGCAGCGGACTCATCCATCTGCTGGCCATAGCTGTGCCAGGGTACCAGGCTCAGTACATAGTCTTGCCCCTGATGCGTTAAAAGCAAAGCCGCAGAGGTAGCCACCTGAGAAGGAAAGCGCTGCTGCTGCAACCAGTAGGACATGCGATTGTCACTTTCTAAATCAATCAACCAATCCGGGTGCGCATCCTGAAGCGGATAGACAAACTGCTCTCCCAAGCGTGCACTCACCAGCACTGAAATACCAGCATCATGCACGCCTTTTTGACGCAGCTGTTGCTGCCGTTGCCAAATAAGATCATTCAATGCAAAGCCAGTTTCCATGCTACCAATCACGCTATCATCGCTGGCTTTGATGGGCAGCACGGCCCGAACGCCCAGGCCAAACCGACCGACCTCCAGTCCAGCCATGGCTTGGCCTTGCTGCTGAACTTCAAGCACCATAGGCCGGATCTCCGCCAGGCTGTCACTGTGATGCTCAGGTTGGTGCACCCGCAATAGCGAGACGACATCGGGTACCAGATGAAACTGCAATTGCCGAATAGCAAAAGGCTGCAAGGCCTGCCAGCTGGGCGCTAGCTCAGCCATTAGCTGACTGCGGATATCATCAAAGCTCGCCGGTTCCTGTTGCTGCTGGTAACGTTCAGCCGCTTCTGCCGCCAGAGCGCGCACTGCGCTGTTGGCGTACACCAGATCGGCAGCAATCAGTGCATCCTGCTGCAACTGAAATTGCAACTGCAACATCGACTGCACCTGCAATTGATGCACCCTTTCAAGATCTGCCACCATCACAGCATCACGCTGCTGCTGCGCCAACCAGGCCGCAAAAAGCATAATGATGATGAGCAACAGGGCAATACTGAACAACCAGAAGTTAGTATGGCGGGGGGTACGCATCAACGGCAAGTTCTCTGAAAAGAAGCGCTTTTTTTGCAGTTTAGACCAGTGAGAGACGTTTAGCCAGAGTGTAGCCAGCGTATACAGAAATCATCCAGGATAACAACGACAGCACCCCATAGCTGACTGCCAGCCCCGGATGCCCAACTTGCAGCAACCGCAAGCTCTCCAGACTAAAAACCGAAAAGGTAGTAAAACCACCACAAAAACCCGCCAGCACAAACTGCTTTTGCGCTTCACTGACTTGCCAGGCGCCCTGTTCACTCACCATGGTGGCATAAAACCCCATGGCCATGGAGCCGACGCAATTGGCCAACAAGGTCGCCCAGGGCCAGAGCACATCTGGCTGGTACAGTCCCACAGACAACAGCAAACGCAGGCTGGCCCCAAGCCCAGAGCCCAGCCCAACCAGCAAGTAGATGTGTGGACGAATGCTCACCCCTGCCCCCAGTGAAAACCAAAGGCAACCGCGATAATGCCAAGCAGTAAAGTAACGAATGTGTAAGCGATAGCCCTGGCTCTCCTGCCAGAGAGCCAGAAGCTGAAGCTTTGCCAGCTAAAACTTGAAACCGTGGTGTAAGCGCCTAAAAAGCCAATACCCACAATCAGCCATAGTGAGGAGTTAGTGCCGGCCAGCAACCATGCTGCCAGGTAGCCAATGGCAAAAGCCCCACTCACATTCACCGCCAGAGTTCCCCAGGGCAAAGCCATGCCAAGCCAGCGACTCAGCTGATTGCTCAACCAAAAACGCAGCATGCCGCCACTGGCCGCCGCCAGGAAAAACAATAAGCCCTCAACAGCAGTCAGTGACAGTGGTGTATTCACTCAAGCACTCATTAAGGTAACACAAAGCC
>SKGJ01000140.1 GCA_007117525.1 Alkalimonas sp. | reverse complement strand
TGATAGCGCTCGCAGGCTTCCAGGGTATTTTCAATTAAGCAGGCAACCGTCATTGGGCCAACACCGCCTGGAACGGGTGTGATAAAAGCTGCGCGCTGGGCAGCGGCATCAAAGCCGATATCACCGACCAGCTTGCCAGTTTCCAGCCGGTTGATGCCAACATCGATCACCAGAGCACCGGGCTTGATCCACTCACCCGGAATAAAGTTGGGCTTGCCTACGGCAACCACCAGCAGCTCGGCCTGACGCACATGGTATTCCAAGTCGCGGGTAAAGCGATGACAGATGGTGGTGGTGCAACCAGCCAGCAGCAGCTCCAGTCCCATTGGGCGACCGACGATGTTGGAAGCTCCAACTACCACGGCATGCAAGCCTTTAATGGGGTGTCCTGTGCTTTCCAGCAGGGCGATAATGCCCTTGGGCGTGCAGGGGCGAAGAGCCGGCATCCGCTGAGCTAAGCGCCCAATGTTGTAAGGATGAAAACCATCGACGTCTTTGTGGGGATGAATCCGCTCTAAAATCCGCGACGCGTCCAGCCCGGCTGGCAGAGGCAATTGCACCAGGATACCATCGACCTCTGCGTCCTGATTGAGTTGGTCGATCAAATCCAGCAGTTGCTGCTCAGAGCTGTCGGCGGGTAAGTCGTAGGAAAAAGAGCGAAAACCGACCTCATCGCAGCTTTTACGTTTACTGCCTACATAGACCTGGGAGGCCGGATCCTGACCCACCAGCACCACGGCCAAGCCAGGCACCCGCTTGCCTTGCTGAATTCTCTGTTGTACCTTGGCGGCGACTTGGTCTTTAATGGACTGGGCGACGGCTTTACCATCGATCAATTGGGCGGTCATAGCTTCTCTCAATCTTAGTAGATGCTGTTATTTTCTCATACCCATCGCAGGATGACCAGATGCACAGGGTTGATCCAAGCGAACAAGCTACTCGTAACTGTCCAAGCTTTGAAGTTAAGGATTTTCATCCTATTTGATGGCTTGGTATAAATAAGCAGCAATCAAAGGCCTGGACAAAAAAAAGGTTTGACGATCCATCGTCCGGGCGTTAATATTCCGCCCCGTTGCAGCGATGCAGCACTGTCGGTGATTGGCGCAGCTTGGTAGCGCACTTGGTTTGGGTCCAAGGGGTCGCAGGTTCAAATCCTGCATCACCGACCACTATCTCTCCCGCGTAGGCGTTTGACATGTGCGCCCGTAGCTCAGTTGGATAGAGCAACGGCCTTCTAAGCCGTGGGTCATAGGTTCGAATCCTATCGGGCGCGCCATTTGGGTGCAAGGCAAGTTTACATTGTGGTGGTTGTAGCTCAGTTGGTAGAGCCCCGGATTGTGATTCCGGTTGTCGTGGGTTCGAGCCCCATCATCCACCCCAACTCGTTCGAAATGTCGGTGATTGGCGCAGCTTGGTAGCGCACTTGGTTTGGGTCCAAGGGGTCGCAGGTTCAAATCCTGCATCACCGACCATTTCTCCCATCGTTCATTCCTATACAGCTACAAGCGCACTTGGTTTGAGTACTTTTAGCCCACACGGGTCGCAGGTTCAAATCCTGCATCACCGACCATTTCTCCTTCTTTCCCTTTTATGTTTTATCAACTCGCGATAGTGGCTATGTTCTTCGTAGCACGGCCGGGCTGGCTGGATCTTTTCCGGAACACGCTGTGAACCCATCCCTGGGCGCTCTTGACACGCCGTCCGGGCGTGTCAGGTTTCCGGAAAAGCTCCACCCATCCCAGCCTTGACGGTGTTGTCTCCCCTGAAAATGTAATCCTCAAGGCATGGCCAATTTTTGACACAACCGCAACAGTGTTTCCAAAGCGATACTGTTGCTCTGCACCGGGCTGTATGCCAGTCCTATTCGCCGCTCCAGCCCGGCCATTGCAATGGGTCGCAGTAGCAAATCCTGCCGTTGATGCAGTTGCTCAAAATCCGGCACCAGGGCGCAAGCCACTCCGGCCGATACCAGGCCCAGGGCGTACTCAATGGTATGAATATCGGCGCGGATATCCGGCTGTATCCCTTGACGCACCAGTTCGGGATACAACTTCTGCCAGGCTTCGCAGGGGGTGCGTTTAATCAGCGCCAGGCTGGAAAAATCCTGCAGTTGAATACGTTGCTGCAAAGCCAGCGGATGGCCGGCCGGCATTGCCAGTTGAAATTGATCGTGGTACATCGGTTGAAACTTCTCGCCAGTTTTAAGCTGCTCCGGGGCAATAATGCGGGCATCGCAAGCGGCATCGGGCTCCACCAGTTGCAACTCCAGACCTGGCACTTGCTGGCTGAACTGACGCAACAAGTCACTCATTCGCTCCACCCCCAGCGCCCGACTTAAGCCCAATCGAAAACGAATTTTATTGACCGGAGCGGTAAAAGAGCGTTGCAGCGCCTGAAACTGACTGAGCAAGCGACAGGCATGACCATAGAGCCGTTCCCCATCCTCGGTTGGGGTAACCCCTTTGGGTTGGCGGACAAACAAGCTGACATTAAGCTGCTCTTCCAGCTGACGAATGGCAGCCGACAGCGACGGCTGGGCGACATAGCACTGCCGTGATGCCGCGCTGACACTGCCTTGCTCATAGACGGCAACAAAGTACTTCAAATGGCGTATGTCCATAGGTAAAAGCTATACAAGATACCAAAATAATATATTTTAACTTTACATCAAGGCTGGCTAATCTGGCTAGCAACTGAACTGTTTTTTTAAGGAAGCCCCAGCATGAGCAGAGCCCCTTTTGATTGGCAAGACCCTTTCCATTTGTCCCAGATGCTAACCGAAGAAGAGCGGATGATCCGCGACAGTGCCTATCAGTACTGTCAGGAGCGCCTGATGCCTCGCATTTTAGATGCCAATCGCCATGAGAACTTCGACCGCACCATTATGAATGAGCTGGGTGAGCTGGGTCTGTTGGGAGCAACCTTACCGGAAGAATACGGTTGTGCTGGTGTCAATCATGTCTGTTATGGCTTGGTAGCCCGTGAAGTGGAGCGGGTGGACAGCGGCTATCGCAGCGCGATGAGTGTGCAATCCTCACTGGTGATGCACCCCATTCATGCTTATGGCACTGAAGCGCAGCGAAAAAAATATCTGCCCAAATTGGCTACTGGTGAGTGGATCGGCTGTTTTGGCCTGACTGAACCCGATGCTGGCTCGGATCCGGCCAGCATGCGTACCACCGCTAAAAAAATTGCTGGCGGTTATCTGCTCAATGGCAGCAAGATGTGGATCACCAACTCGCCGATCGCCGATGTCTTTGTGGTCTGGGCCAAATTGGATGGTGAAATCCGTGGTTTTGTGCTCGAAAAAGGGTTGAAAGGCCTGAGTGCACCGAAAATTGAAGGCAAGTTTTCGTTGCGTGCATCCATAACCGGCGAAATCGTGCTCGATCAGGTGGAAGTCGGAGAAGACGCTTTATTGCCCAATGTCAGTGGTCTCAAAGGCCCCTTTGGTTGCCTGAACAAGGCTCGTTACGGCATTGCCTGGGGCGCGCTTGGCGCGGCCGAGTTCTGCTGGCATGCCGCTCGTCAGTACACCCTGGACCGAACGCAGTTTAACCGGCCACTGGCAGCGACACAGTTGGTGCAAAAGAAACTGGCTGATATGCAAACCGACATCAGCCTGGGCCTGCTCGGTTGTTTGCAGGCCGGCCGACTGATGGATGCCGGCACCCTGGCACCGGAGACCATTTCATTGATTAAACGCAATTCCTGTGGCAAAGCGCTGGAAATCGCCCGCCAGGCCAGGGATATGCATGGTGGCAACGGCATTGCCGATGAATACCATGTCATCCGCCACCTGATGAACCTGGA
>SKGJ01000057.1 GCA_007117525.1 Alkalimonas sp. | reverse complement strand
GTTAGGCCGGCTTTAATAGCGCTGCTGCACATAGGACTCCACTTTATTGAACTCTGTGTGCAGTTGGCGGAAATGCTCTTGCAAGCTGGCCCAGTCTTTGTCGGCACTGGCGCTCTCAAGCGCCAGTGCCTTTTCCGCCATGTGCAAAGCGCCCACGCTTTTCGCCATGGCTTTTAGCTGATGGGTTTGTTGCCGGACCAAAGAGCGTTCCTGTTGCTGCAAAGCCGACTCCAGCGTGGTCATAATGGGGTAGGTTTGCCGGACAAAGAAGTTCAGATGTTCTTCGTGCTTTTGCGGATCATTGCCCAGATAGTTGGCGATGGTGGTAAAGCAAATCGGGGCCTGATGGTTGCTGTCACGAGCTCCTTGCTGCTCGATCAGTTCTTTATTTGGTGAGTCGGATTGCGGCAACCAGCGTTGCAACAGACTCTCCAGCACATTCAATTCAATCGGCTTGGTGATGTAACCATCCATGCCGACACTCAGGCACTTTTGTTCTTCGCCTTTTAAGGCGTTGGCTGTGACAGCAATAATGCGGGTAAACTGGTTGTCGTCATCGGCTTGCAGTGCTTCTTTGCGAACAGCTTCGGTCAGATCATAGCCACTCATGTTGGGCATATGCAGATCGGTCAGAATTAACGGGTAGCGGTAGTGACGCCACATTTCAAGGGCGATAGCACCATCGTCAGCAACCTCGGCGGCATAACCCAGTGCATTGAGTTGGTCCAGGATCACTTTCTGGTTCATCTGATTGTCTTCGGCCAACAAAATGAGCTGGCCGTTTCGCCGGGCTGTTTCAACCGCTGGAGCGGTACCCAGCGTGGAAATACTGCTTTGTTGAGGGCGACTGCCGGCCTTTTTACCAGCTGCTGTCAAAATGGCGTCAATGACATGACTGCGGCAAATGGGAGAGCTGTGCAGGTACAGCACCCGTTCAGAGCTTTGCTCGGCCAACTCGACCAGATTGGTGATGATGACAAAGTGGGCTTGCTGCAGCTTGGGATGCTGCACCAGTTGTTGGATTTGTTCGGTACTGATTTGCTCGTAGGTGGCATCGAGCAGCCAGACCGCCCGCACTTTGGGGGGGAGTATTTGCTGCTGTTCTGCGCGCTCCAGCAAAGGCTCAAAGCGCTGGTAAACGTGAAAATCGGCATTGAGGTAGTTCAGATAGCAACTCAGGTGTTCGCTGTTGTCAGCATCACTGCTCAACAACACCAACTGAACATCGCGCAATAAATCCTGACTCAGGTAACTGACTTCGTCGGAAAGCCGAAGCGGGATACTGACCCGAAACTCCGTTCCCTTGTCCTGCTCACTGTCCACGTCGATTTGGCCATACATCAATGAGGTCAGGCGTTGGCAAATCGATAAGCCTAAGCCAGTGCCGCCAAACTTGCGGGTAATGGAGCCCTCAGCCTGATTAAACGGCTGAAAGACATAATTGATTTGCCGCCTGGTCATGCCTTTGCCGTTGTCGGTAACTCGGAACAGCACCTGGCAGTAATCCATGGTGCTTTCCTGCAGCTCAGCCCGGATGCTGACCAAGCCCGATTTCTCCGGAGTGGTGCTGGTAAACTTGATGGCATTGCCAGCCAAATTGTAGAGGATTTGCCGTAAACGGACAGGATCGCCAAAAAGGCCATCCGGAATGCGGGGGTCGATGAAGACTTTCAAGTCAATCTGGCGTTGGTGAGCCACTGAGACCAGGATCCGGCCAACCGCTTCAATAATTTCAGTGACCGAAAGAGGAATGCTTTCCAGCTCGAGTTTACCGGCTTCAATTTTTGAGAAATCGAGAATATCATCCAGAATCCGCAGCAGCGAAAACGACGACTCGCGGATGGTATCGGTCATGCGAAACTGCGCATTGTTTAAAGAGGTCTTGCGCAGCAGATCCATGGTACCGATGATGCCATTCATTGGCGTGCGGATTTCATGACTCATGGTGGCCAAGAAAGTCGATTTGGCTTCATTGGCTTTTTCGGCGGTCAACTTGGCTGTTTCCAGAGCATCGGTGCGCTCTTTGATGCGTTGCTCAATCTCTTGACGAAGTTGAGTAATATTGTGTTCCGCTTGTGCGCTATCCTGCTCGCCTTTTTCAATGCGCTGAAACAGTCGATTAATCAAGCCTGCCAGTACGCCAAAATCATGGTGGCAATGCTCATCTAACCGAGTTTGAAACTGATCGTCCTTAACCGCTTGATGCAAGGGAGTCATCACTTCAGCAAGCTGGCGGTGGATTAGTTGATTGCCGACCAGGCTGGTTAACAAGGCAGCTCCAGCAGCAGCTGCCATAATCAAGATCGTAAGTGCAAGCCAGTTTGACCAGCTCCACAGTAGCAGTTCTGCTGGGGGCCATAGCCACAATACAAGACCAACCAACAGGGCGGTGACAAGCAGGCAAATTGGCAAGGTTCGCCAAAACAACGGAGCAAAAAAGGATGATTTTTCCATGCAAGTACCAAGGCTATGAATTGAAAGGTGGAGCTGGTTGCTTGTGGCTGATTGTAGCATAGCCCAGTTTCGGCTGAGAAATGAACTTGGAATCTGCCGATTGCATCTGTCCGATGTCGGCTTTGTTCAGAGAATAAGCGAACGCAGGCTGGCAACAAAAAAATGATTGACTTAGTTTGCCAAAATCCGTTTAATACCTCCCCGTTGCCCAGATAGCTCAGTCGGTAGAGCAGAGGATTGAAAATCCTCGTGTCGGTGGTTCGATTCCGCCTCTGGGCACCATTCTTTTCATGCGAATGGTGCCAGCAACTGGTAACACTTTATTGCCCAGATAGCTCAGTCGGTAGAGCAGAGGATTGAAAATCCTCGTGTCGGTGGTTCGATTCCGCCTCTGGGCACCATTCATTCCGTTCTTATTATCCCTTACCTGCTTCAGTATTGCTGTTGTTCGCACCCCTTTGTTTCTTGTTAACATCACTCTCCAAGAAAAATTGATATACTGTGGGCATGATCCCATGAAGGCTGAGTCTGTCATGACCAGCGAAGTGAGGCAGAATGACAAAAGCAGTAATTTTGGTACTGGATAGTTTTGGCATTGGCAGTGCGCCCGATGCCGACCGCTTTGGCGATGCTGGCGCCAATACCCTGGCCAGTATCGCTCGGGTATTCAGTCAACAAAAAGGCCGTCAACTGGCCTTGCCTAATTTAGCCAGGCTGGGCTTAATCCGTGCTGCACAGGCAGCTTCTGAGCAACCGATTTTGGTGGATGATGCCGCCCAGATCCAGGGCGCTTATGGTTATGCCGCAGAGCTTAGCAGTGGCAAAGATACCCCCAGCGGCCATTGGGAAATTGCAGGGGTGCCGGTGTTATTTGACTGGGGCTACTTCGAGCAAAAGACTCAAAGCTTTCCAACCGAGCTCATCGAAAAGCTGTGCCGCGAGACCGGCGTGCCCGGGATTTTGGGCAATTGCCATGCATCGGGGACCGACATTCTGAAAAAGCTTGGTGATGAGCATGTTCGTACCGGTATGCCGATTTGCTACACCTCGGCTGACAGTGTGTTTCAGGTGGCCGCCCATGAGCAGCATTTCGGCCTGGAAAAGCTGCTGGATTTTTGCCAGGTGGCTCGCCGTTTGTTGGATGATTACAACATTGGCCGGGTGATTGCTCGTCCCTTTATTGGCGATGGCCCAGACAGTTATGCCCGAACCGGCAACCGGCGTGACTATTCGGTCCTGCCGCCAGCGCCAACTGTGCTGGACAAGCTGACACAGGCTGGCGGTGAGGTCATCAGCATTGGTAAAATTGCCGATATCTATGCGCATCAGGGCATCAGCAAATCGGTCAAAGCTACTGGCTTGGCTGC
>SKGJ01000266.1 GCA_007117525.1 Alkalimonas sp. | reverse complement strand
ACGTTCACACTGAAGTTGGCCAGTGCCAGTGGGGAAAACAAAGCCGCAGTCAAAGCGGACAGTGGCAGCAAAGCAGTTGTCTTGTTGCGCATGGTGTACTCCATTTGGGATAGGTTCTGGCGCTTATTGTGCGCATCTGCCATCAGGAAAACCTGCGCCAGATCAAGCTTTGCACCCAGGCCAGATGGCCAGAAAGCAAAACTTTGATGCAGATTAAGTTTTGGTGTTCTTGTGGGGCCTGGTTAGCTGAAGCTTCCCCCCTGAAACGGTGTTGCCCCGCTCCTGGTAAGCGGGCATGCTAACCTGTATCAGGTGATCACAAGGGGAGATACTGATGAAATGGTGGTGGGTACTGGGGTTTTATTTGGGCATGCAGCCGGCTTTGCACGCCATGGATGAAGCAACTTTTGATGCCTTTAAACAGCAAGGGCTGGATCAACTGGTGCTGCGCTTTTCCGACATTGCGCCTTTGTTGCACCAGCACCAGCAAAACCCATTGTTTGAGTTCACCGAGCTGGGCCACTCGGTGCTGGGCACGCCAATTTACCAGATCAAGCTTGGGCGAGGGGATACCCGGGTGCTGGCCTGGACTCAAATGCATGGCGATGAACCAACCGCCACGGCGGCTATTTTTGATTTGCTGAAGTTTATTGCCGATGATGCCCAGGGCATGTGGCGCGAAAGCTGGATGGAGCATCTCACCCTGTACATTATTCCGATGGTTAACCCGGATGGGGCTGAAATATACAGCAGGGTGAATGCACAGGGTATTGATATCAATAGAGATGCCCTGGCATTGCAAAGCCCGGAGGGGCGTATTTTGATGGATGCAGCCAAACGCATTGAACCGCACTATGCCTTTAATCTGCACGATCAAAACCGCTTTCTTGCTGCCGGAAACTCCGGCAATCCGGCGACTATTTCTCTGTTGGCACCTGCTTTTAATGAAGCGCGGGATATCAATGACAGTCGACGGCGCGCCATGCAGTTAATTGCGTATGTCCGCCCAATGATTGAGCAGGAAATCCCAGGCCATCTGGGGCGTTACGACGATACCTTTTCGGTACGCTCCTTTGGCGATACTTTTTCTTCGTTTGGGATTAGCACGGTGCTGGTTGAAGCTGGTGGCCACCGCAACGACGACCATCGCCAAGTCGCGCGCCGGTTAAATTTCCTGATGTATCTGAAGTGGCTGAATGCCATTGCCAGCGGCAGCTACCGCCAGGCTGATCTGGCTGAACACGATGCCATTCCCTTTAATCAGCGCAGTATGAAGGATGTGCTGATCGAAAATGTCCGGTTGACGCTGAATGAGCAGCCGGCATTGTTGGATTTGGCCTTTGATCTGAATTGGGAAGTCAGCCGCAGTGCCCGTATTGATGACATTGGCGACCTGTCGGTCTTTGGCGCTTACCACCGCTTTGATGCTGCCGGCCTGGACTTTCAGCCAGGGCGCGCCTACCGCGTAACCGAGCCG
This sequence comes from Alkalimonas sp., assembly GCA_007117525.1. Taxonomy (GTDB): domain Bacteria; phylum Pseudomonadota; class Gammaproteobacteria; order Enterobacterales; family Alteromonadaceae; genus Alkalimonas; species Alkalimonas delamerensis. The sequence goes on along the minus strand of SKGJ01000266.1, from coordinate 2,344 downwards.
CTGGAGCTGACACTGCCACACTACCTTGACTTGTTGCGGGGCGGATACACTCACTTTGTCGGCGATAAAGAGTTGCTGCGGAATCGGACGGCTTTGCCGGTGTTGCTAAACCCTGGCCGGCAGCTGCCAACTGAGGCGTTGCGCCGACACCAAAGCCCGACTTTTTTATTGCGTAACGATGACGCAGTGCAGTATGCGGTGATCAATGGCCAGGTCATCGAGCTGGTGCAGGGGCGGGTTTTGTACCGCTATGGCAGTTAGCAGCTCCGCTACTTCACACCATGCAGCTGCTGGTGCCAGTCCTGCAGTCCTTGCAGGCTTTGCAGCAGTTTTTCTTGCAGCTTTTCATCCTGCAGGCTGCCATCGGTATCAAAGTTATTGTTAAAGGCACTGGCAAAAAACTCGGGTTTGGTCATCACCTGCAGATCCAGATAAACGCAGATCTGCCGCAAATGGTACTGCGCCCGGGCAGTGCCCATGCCTCCACCGGCGCCAATCAAGGCGGCTGCTTTGCCGCGCAGCAGGTGGTTGTCCGGCTCGCGTGAGGCCCAGTCCAGCGCATTTTTCAGCGCTGGGGCTACCGAATAGTTGTACTCGGTGCAGGCCAAAAGCAGGGCATCGGCTTCGGCAAACTCGTGCAGCAAGTGCTGAACGGCTGGCGGCTTTTCTGCCAGGTCCGCATTGTAAAAAGGCACATCCAGCAAATCGGCGATGTGAATTTTCATGCCGGCTGGGGCATGCGCCTGCGCATAACGCAGTAAGCCGCGGTTGGTTGATTTTGCCCGCAGGCTGCCACTGAGACCAAGTACCCGCACTGTCATGATGCTTCCTGTAGTTTGCTGTTCTGCTTCAAGCCTAGATGGGCATCAGGGGTAAAGCAAATAGGGCTGACGCTGACGCAGAAAATGCGCCAGGTCATCTTGCCAGCTGGCTCGGATTTCGGCTTCGGGGGTTTGCGCCTCCAACTGCAGCCTGAGTTGATCTGTGCCTGCCAGGCGGTCCATAAAGCCCGGTGAGGTAAACAAGGGTTGTCCCTGCTCGGCAAAGCGTTGTTGCCATTGGATCAGGTAGCTGAGATCAAGCCCCTGTGCGCTGACGTCACGCAAGTCCTGACCAAACACGGTTTTGTCCTGCAGTGGTGGGGTCAGGGCTGCGCCAGGTGTGGACACCGGTCGAAAGGAAAACACCTGATCCAGATCGTCGGTCAGCGCGAATTGATCAAAGCCCAACACCTGAAAGGGGTAAGGCGTACCGCGGCCGACACTCATCGGGGTGGCTTCAAAAAAGCCCAGCGAGGCATAAAGCGCGATCGACTGGTCGTTCGGTAAGTTAGGGCTGGGACGAATCGGCAAGGAGTAAGGTTTATCGCGGCGGTACTGCTGCATAGGGATCACGGTCAATTGCAGGGCTTCGGCATTGGGGATCCAGCCCTCGCCCTGGATCATCAGTGCCAGCTCCCCCACGGTCATGCCATGCAGCAGTGGGATCGGGTGCATGCCGACGAACGACTGGAAGGCCAAGTCGAGCACAGGGCCATCAACAAAACGGCCATTGGGGTTCGGACGGTCTAAAATAAGGACTTTGGTGCCTTCGGCGGCGGCAACTTCCATCAGGTAGTGCATGGAGCTGATGTAGGTGTAGTAGCGCACCCCAACATCCTGGATATCAAAAATGACCACATCCAAAGCGCGCATTAGCTCGGCAGAGGGCCTGCGGTTGCTGCCATACATCGATGCTATGGGTAAGCCGGTGCGCTCATCCACGCTGTGATCCACCTTGGCGCCGGCATCGTGATCGCCGCGAAAGCCGTGCTCCGGTGCAAAAATCGTCTGAATGGCGATGCCCTCGGCCAACAAAGCATCCACCAGGTGCTGCTCGCCAAGACGCGAGGTTTGATTGACCAAAAGCCCTACTTTCTTATCGCGCAGCAGCGGCAGATAAAGCCCGCTTTGTTCGGCACCGAGCAGAAAACTTGTTTCCTGAGGCTGTGCGGAGGAGGGCGACGTTGGCTCTGTGACGGGTTGACAGCCGATCAGCAACAGCAGCAAGCAGGAGAAGCGCAGCAAAAACATGGTATTATCCGGGCAACTGAAAGTGACTCTCTTTATAGCATGGTGGCAAAAGAGTGCGAACCCCCTGCTGGGGTATATACCCAAGAGACCTCAAGATGCAGACTTCAGCGCGAGATAAAAGCGCTTTAGGCAAGGCAGTTGTTGGAAGGTCTGGTGGTTCCAAATCGACAACAGCTAACGCCGCATAAAGCGCTTTTAGCCCCGCCCTGCGGGAGCCTCTGGGCGCTTCCACTGCGGTGTTACCCTGGCTAGCAAGGTGGTCGACATTGCGT
>SKGJ01000202.1 GCA_007117525.1 Alkalimonas sp. | reverse complement strand
ATCTAGTGGCAGCTTTTAGTTATCAGGCGCTCGACAGTCGCGGTAAAAAGAGCAAAGGGGTACTGGAAGCCGACAATGCGCGCCAGGCCAGGCAACTGCTGCGCGAACGCAAACTGACGCCGCTCAGTGTGGAGTTGGCCGCCCGGCAGGAAAAAAGCTCGGCCAGTCGCCGCAGCTTTTTTAAACGCTCAATTCCTACCGCCGATTTGGCCTTGATCACCCGCCAGCTGGCAACCCTGGTTGCAGCGGCGCTGCCGATTGAAAATGCCTTGCTGGCCGTGGCCGAGCAATGCGAAAAGCCGCGGCTGAAGAACATGTTGATGGGGGTGCGCTCCAAGGTGGTCGAAGGCTACAGTCTGGCCGAAGGCCTGGCTGAATTTCCGCATGTGTTTGATCATCTGTACCGCTCCATGGTGGCCGCCGGTGAAAAATCGGGCCATTTGGACCAGGTACTCAACCGGCTGGCGGATTACACCGAGCAGCGGCAACATATGCGCAATCAAATTCTGATGGCGTCGATTTACCCGGTGGTGATGGTGATCGTGGCCTTGGCGGTGATTGCCATTTTACTGGCGGCCGTGGTACCGCAAATCACCGAGCAGTTCGAGTACATGGGGCAGCAGTTGCCTGCCTTAACCCGCTTTATGATCAGTGCCAGCGATTGGGTGCGTGATTACGGAATTTGGGCCTTACTCGGGATATTATTGCTGGCGGTGCTGGTCGAACGATTATTACGCCGGCCAGACATGCGTTTTCGCTACGATCGCTTTTTACTGCACAGTGCTGTGCTGGGTAAAGTGATCCGCAGCATCAATACCGCCCGTTTTGCCCGGACCTTAAGTATTTTAAATGCCAGTTCCGTGCCCTTGCTCGAAGCCATGCGGATCAGTGGTGATGTGCTTGGCAACAGTTACATGAAACAGGCGGTGGCGGATGCGACTTTGCGGGTGCGGGAAGGCAGTTCGCTGCGTAATGCACTGGAGCAAACCAAGTTGTTTCCGCCGATGATGCTGCACATGATTGCCAGCGGCGAGAAAAGCGGTCAGTTGGACAGCATGCTGATCCGCACGGCGGATACGCTGGATCGGGAATTTGAAATGACCATGACGGTCACACTGGAAATTTTTAAACCTGTGGTGGTGATCACCCTGGCGATTCTGGTGTTTTTGATTGTCTTGGCCATTTTGCTGCCAATTTTAGAACTTAATCATATGGTAGGTGGGTAACATGAACAAACAACGTGGCTTTAGCTTATTGGAACTGATGGTGGTGATTGTCATTTTAGGCATCATCGCCAGCTTGGTGGTACCCAACGTAATGGGCAACAAAGAAGAGGCCGATCGGCAAAAAGCGGTGGTCGATATTCAGCAGCTGGAAAACGCATTGGATATGTACCGGCTTCGCAATGGTTTTTACCCGACCACAGAGCAAGGTTTGCGTGCTTTGGTCGAACCTGCCACCATGGAACCGGTGCCGCGTTCCTTCCCGGAAGGTGGCTTTATCCGTCGCTTGCCGCGCGATCCCTGGGGGCAAGACTATCAACTGGTTAGCCCGGGGCAGTACGGTCGTATCGATGTCTTTAGCATGGGGCCGGATGGCATTCCGGGCACCGACGACGACATCGGCAACTGGGACATCGACAACTAAGGGCATTGGCTTCGATGCATGCACCCCAGCGACCTAAAGCAGGTTTTACCCTGCTTGAAATCATGCTAGTGATGGCGCTGCTTGCGGTGGTTGTGGCCGTTGTGCTGGTGAATTACTCCGGCGATAGCCGGGATGATCAGCTGAAACAAGAAGCCTACCGTTTTCAGCAGCTGTTTCATTACGCCGCTGAAACCGCTTTGATGCGTCAACAAGAGTGGGGCGTGCTGGTAAAGCCCGATGGTTACAAGTTTTTGGTGTATCTGCCGGACGAGGATATCTGGCAGCCGGCGGAAACGCCGGCGTCTTTGGCCTGGCATCAACTGCCTGAGCAGCAGCAACTGCAACTGGAATTGGAAGGTTTGCCCTGGCAGCAAGACAGCTTGCTCGGGGCTTTGAATGCCCAGCGTGAGCGGTTGGAGCATCTGCAGACAGAAGACGACGAAGACGCGGTGTTGCCGCATATTTTTATCCTGTCCTCCGGTGAAATTACCCCTTTTGAGTTGCTGTTTCAGGATGAAAGCCAGCGTCCTTTTTGGTACCTGCAGCTGCGGGGGGAGTTTAGCATTCCGCTGCTGCGGACAGAGCTGCTGGACCGGGCACCATGATGCGCCGTGGTTTTAGCCTGATCGAGGTGCTGTTTGCCTTGGCGATTTTTGCTACCGCCGGTTTGGCGGTGATGCGCACCGTGACCGAACACATCCGCGCTGTGGCCTGGCTGGAGGACATGACTTTTGCCAGCTATGTGGCCGCCAACCAACTCGTATTGCTGCAGCTGGAAACCAGCTGGCCGCCGTCCGAACAAAGCCGCGGTGAAGTCGAGATGGCCAACCGAACCTGGCTCTGGCAGCAGCAGGTGAGCCAGGTGGCTGATGATGATCTGCGTCAGGTCGATGTCAAAGTCAGTCTGGCCGAGCACCCCGAGGATGTGGTCTACCAGCTGACCACCTTTATTGGGCGACCCCATGCGAATTAACCAGATAGCGCGAAGGGGGCGGGCTCGAAGCTTCGGTTTTACCTTTATCGAAATGCTGCTGGCAGTGGCTATTTTTGCGATGGTGGGCATGGCGTCATTTGCAGTCCTCAATAGCGTCACTGAAGGCGACCGTTTATCGCAACAGGCGGCTGAGCGTTTGCAAAAGGTGCAGTTTGCCCTGTTGCTGCTGGAGCGGGATTTGATGCAGATCAGCAGCCGGCATATCCGGGTGCAGGGCGAAGCGCCACGCAAAGAGCGTTTGCTGGGTGGGCGCTTTTTGCTGGAAAGTGATGGTGATGCGCTCGCCTTTACCCAGCATGGCTGGCGCAATCCCGGAATGATCCTGCCGCGCAGTGAGTTGCAGGCGGTCGGTTACCGGTTGCAGGAGGAACAACTGCAGCGGCTATACACTCTGTACCCAGACGCCGTCACTGGCACCGAGCCCAGAGTGCAAACGCTGCTGGAGGATATCTCCGAGCTGGAGTTTCGCTTTCTGGTCGGCGAACGCTGGGAAGAGCGTTGGGCCGATGCCCTTTGGCCAGCTGCGGTGCGGGTGCGGCTGGAGCACAGCGAACTGGGTGTGATTGAGCGGGTGATTCTGCTGCCCGATGCCAATGTCCAGCCAACGGAGACCAGCCGATGATGCCGCGGCAACGCCAGCAGGGTGTGGCCCTGGTGATGGTGCTGATGATTGTCGCCATCGTGGTGGTGATCGCCGTGTCGATGAGTGGTCGCTTGCAGCTCACCTTGCAACGCCAGCAAAACCTGCAACAGCAGCAGCAAGCACTCTGGTACGGGCTGGGCACGGAAGCTTTTGCCCGCCAAGTGCTGCGACGCTCCTTGCAAGGGCAGGAGACCAGCCATCTGGGCCAGGATTGGGCGCTGCAAGGCGCCGAGTTTCCGGTGCCAGACGGTACCGTCAGTGGCGTGATCAGCGATTTGCGCAGCTGCTTTAATTTAAATGCCTTGTATCAGGCGCCGCCGCCTGCTGGCCAGGCCCAGCCAGAGGCTAGCCTGGAGCAGCGCAGCTTTCAGCGTTTGCTGGAGTTGGTGGCCACCGAGCTGTCGATGCCCGCCGAATTTTTAATGGCGCGTATCGCCGACTGGCTGGATGAAGACAGTTTGCTTCGTACTGCCGGCAGTGCGGAAGATGACGATTATGCAGCCTTGCCCTATCCGTATTATGCTGCCAATACCCTGATGGGGTCGGT
>SKGJ01000405.1 GCA_007117525.1 Alkalimonas sp. | reverse complement strand
TGGCTGCTCCGCCTAAATTAAAGCGAGGCAGCTCGGCGATGGCTTGCAGTATTTCCATACCTTGTTCAGACACCTGCCCAAAGACGGTAAAACCACCATTTTGCGTATCAAGCTGCGGGACGCCAGCATGATTGTCACTCAGGTTAAAGAACCATTGATTGGTGGCGCTGTTGGGATTTCCCGCTACCTTCGCCATGGCGATGGTGGCTTGGCGGTTTGATAGCTTGGGTTCGTTTTGAACCGGTGCTCGTGCCGGGATCACCGTCAACGGCAGGGTGCCTTCGTAGGCAAAACCGCCGCCTTGCACCACAAAATCCGGCACCACTCGGTGAATGACGCTGTTGTGATAGCTTTCATCTTCAACATAAGCCAGAAAGTTTGCCACTGTTTGCGGCGTGATGTCATCAAAGAGGTTGACTTCGAAGGTCCCCAGTGAGGTCCGAAATTCAACAATGGTGGCTTGAAGAGACAGGGGCAGCAAGCTGAGAAAGCAAGCACTGAGCCAGGGGACGAGCCGGTGTTTCATGGTGTTTTCCTATGGTGTTATTTGACCGCCTAGCATACTGCAGCGGAGCATCGGCTGCGAGAGCGGGTAACACTTAATCACCAATGGCTACCAAAAACCACAATCTATACCGTAGCGAGGCTGCGTAAAGGAGCAGCCTTGAAGTCGAGCTGGCCTTATTTCACCATGAATTGATGATGACAGTTGTGATGGGCTGCTGCTGATGATCCAGTTGGATTTGCAGATCTGCCCGACTCGGCAACTGCTGCCAGCTGGCGAGAGTTAAACGTTCAAAACTTAGCATAAACTGCGCCAGTTGCGCTTTGCTCATCCCCATGCCGCGCTGTTGCCACAGTTGTTGTTCCTGCTTTTGGCGCCAACGACAGACCGTCTGCCAATCTGGGGCTTGCAGCCAAATCAGCGGCTTTAGCAACTGCCAGTAATCGGCATAAGCCGCAGTTAGTTGTTGATTGACATAGCGCCGCCAGCGACCATCGGCATCCTGCTGATGCTCCAGCGCATTGATGGGTTGCTGCAGCGCCTGGTCACTCTGGGGAGCCAGCCCAAGACACCAGCCCTCAACCAGTAAGAGTTCGGCTTTCTGCGGCGAACAAGGTGAACCTGGTTCATCCAATGCTTTGTCGAAGTGAGGCCAGGCGACCGCTTTGCCTTGCAAAAAGTTGTGCGCATCGTCCAGTGCTTGCTCGATGCGGTGGGTGCCGGGCACGCCGCGTTGGGCCAGCAAAGGATGGACCTGCTTGGCCAGTTGCTGCCGCTGCGTGCGGTTTAGGTAGTAGTCATCCAGCGAGACAGCGGCAGTAGGACGTCCCTGGGCTGTGAGCTGCTTGGCCAATCGTGCTGCCAGAGTGCTTTTCCCTGTGCCTTGTGCGCCTGTGATGCCAATAATGGCAGGCCCGTCGATGGGCAACAGCAGTGCGGCTAACTGACTGACCCACTGCGCATAGAGATGATTAGTGGGCATTGTCATTCGGGCTGTCTTCTGTGTCTGCAGCGGTGGGCTCGGTGTTTTCCAGCCAGCGATACAGGGTGCGGCGGGTGATACCGAGCAGCTGCGCTGCTTTTTGTTTGTTGCCACCGGTATGTTGTAGCACCTGGCGGATGTAATTCAACTGAACCTGCTGCAAACTGGGCCAGCTGGTATGGCTCTGCGGTTGCTGGCTGGCTTCAGGCTGATAGCTGACGATGCGGCGGGGCAAGTCATCGGCCTGAATTTCGGTGCCACTGGCAAAGGTAAAGCCACGCTCTATGGCGTTTTGCAACTCCCGCACATTGCCGGGGAAGGGATAGCGGTACAGGCAGTCCAGTGCTTCGCTACTGAGTCGCTGCACTGCTTTGTTTTGTTGTTGCTGCAGACGCTGCAAGAACGTCTGAGCCAGCAGCTCCAGATCGTCGGCGCGCTCTCGCAGTGGCGGTATCGAGAGGCTGAAGGTCTCCAGCCGGTAAAACAAATCGGCCCTAAAGTCACCGGCCGCGACTTTCTCGTCAAGATCCTGATGGGTGGCGGCTAAAATTCGCACATCGATCTGCTCTTCCTGATCGCTGCCGACCGGACGGATCTTCCCTTCCTGCAGTACCCGCAATAGCTTGGCTTGCAGCAACAAAGGCATTTCGGCAATTTCATCCAGCAGCAAGGTGCCGCCATCGGCTTCTTTTAACAAGCCTGCCCGGCTGTGTCTGGCGCCGGTAAAAGCACCGGCAGCATGCCCAAAAAACTCGCTTTCCATCAATTCAGCCGGGATGCCGGCACAGTTCACCGCAATAAAGGCTTGTTTGCTGCGGCTACTTTGCTGGTGAATGGCCCGGGCAACCAGTTCTTTGCCACTGCCACTTTCACCCAGAATCAATACTGCCCCCTGCGCCGGTGCTACCTGGGCGATTTGTTGATACAAGCGACGCATGGCCCGGCTTTGGCCAATCATACCGGCTGGCCCGGCCTGCTGTTGCCGTAATTGCTGAACCTCTCGCTGCAGCGCCTGGTGATTGAGCAGGCGCTGCACCGACAAGGTCAGGTGATCCAGGTCCAGCGGCTTGGTCAGAAAATCGTCGGCACCCTGCTTTAATGCCGCCACCGCCTGACGGACGGTGCCAAAGGCAGTGATCAGCAATAAGGCCGGTGCGGATGGCTGCTGTTTTAAACGGCTCAGCAGTTCCAGCCCGCTGATACCTGGCAACTGGATGTCACTGATCACCAGTGCAAAGGGCTGCTCTGGCAACAGGGCTAGCAAATCCTCTGCCTGGCTGAAGGCCGTCACCAGATAACCTTGTCCGGTCAGCTCTTCTTGCAGCAGCTCGAGCAGTGCAGGATCGTCCTCGACAATGGCCAGACGGCAAGGGGATGCGTTCATGGCTGTGCTTCCTTGGTTGGGGGCAGTGGCAGGCTTAGTGTTAAGCGGCAGCCTCCCTGTGGTCGGTTGCTGAGTTCTACCTTGCCCTGGTGCTCCTGCATAATTTGCTGAACTATCGCAAGACCCAGGCCAGTCCCCTGACCGGCAGGCTTGGTTGAGACAAAGGGTTGCATCACGCTGCTGGCACTTTGCGCTTCAGCTAAACCAGGGCCATCGTCTTCAATAATCAGGTGCAGCCAATCGTGCTGCAGGCTGACGCTTAAACAGACCGCTGAATCGGCTGCCTGAATGGCGTTGCGTAAGCCATTGACCAGGGCCAGCTCAAAGCGGTCGGGATCCAGATACAGCAGCAAATCAGGACAAGAGCCGGTAAGCGTTGGCTCCGGCTGTGTGGGTTGCAGCTCAAAGCTGATGCTGGTCAGGGCTTGTTGCAACAAGGTGGGCAGTGGGGTGCGCTGCCAGTTGGCAACCGGCGTATGCGCAAAGGCCTGCAATTGTTTGACCATGCGGCTGAGCCGCTGCACCTGGCCACGGATGGCATCCAGTTGACGCTGACATTCGGCATCGGGCTGCATGCGGGCCAGCCGTTGCGCCCGGCCATCAATCACACTGAGCGGGGCACCCAGCTCGTGAGCCACCCCACTGACGACCTGACCAATGGCAGCCATGGTTTCTTGCTTTTTCAGTTGCTGCTCCATCTGCCGCTGTTGCTGTTGTTGTTGCAGCAGTTGCTGTTGTGCCTGGCTGATGTCATCCAGCATCTGGTTTAAGCCGGCGGCCACTTCGCTCAGCTCGGCCGGGCCTTGTTGCTCCGCCCGGTGCCCAGTGTCGCCGGCAGCGACCTGGCGCATGCTGGCCACCAGACGGCGTACCGGCTCACCGATGGCTCTGTGATGACCGCGCCACATAATCAGCAAGCTCAGCAGCGCCAGCGCCAGCCAGCTGAGCCAGGCCAGTGTGGTCATCCG
>SKGJ01000113.1 GCA_007117525.1 Alkalimonas sp. | reverse complement strand
GTTACCGCCTGGCCTCACTTCCACGGCTCCAGCGGCTTTGGCCAGGACTTTGCTGATAGCATCAACCCGGATTGGAAAACCGCCCCACTGTACGACGTACTGCGCGCTGCCGACTGGTTCAAAGAAAAAGACTGGATCGACAACGAGCGGATGGTGGCCGGTGGCGCCAGCTATGGCGGTTACTTAAGCTCCATCATTCTGGGCCAGGAGCATCCGTTTAACGCGCTGCTGATCCATGCGGCGGTCTACAACATGTACTCGCAAATGTCGGCCGACTTTGCCGTGCACTCCACCCGTTTTGGCAATTACTGGGACAACCCGGAGATTTACAAGTCCATTTCACCGCACTACTTTGCCGGTAACTTCAACACCCCGACCCTGGTGATCCACGGTCAGCTCGACTACCGGGTGCCGGTAGGTCAGGGCTTTGAGTTGTTCCGTACCCTGCAAAGCCGTGGCGTCGAGTCGCGGATGATCTACTTCCCGGATGAAAACCACTGGATCTTAAAGCCAAAAAACTCCATTTATTGGTACAATCAGGTCAAAGACTGGATGACGCGTTTTGCCGAGCCAGGCCCACGCTAAACCACGTTAGATCGTGACGAAGGCGGCCTGGTGCCGCCTTTTTAATTCCATACCGAGCGAAAAATCAGGACCTTGGACAAGCATGCAACTTACGCCCATCAATAAAGAGCGCTACCGCAGCCATTTAAACCGCATTATCATCGCCAGTATCCTGGTATTGGCCAGCATTAGTCTGGGCAGCTCTACCCTGCTCATCCAGCTGTTCTCAGCCCCTGGCGCCGGTAATTTTTGGCTGAATTTCACCGGGGTCGTCATTGGCTGCTTAGTGGTAGGCACTGCGTTAAAACGACTGAAAAGCCATCCCTACTTTTTTGAAGTGGCTTACATCTGGGATTTGAAGCACGAGCTGAACCTGATCCAACGCAAACTCAAGGCCATTCAGGCGGCTGCCGAGCGACTGGAGCCAGAGGCGCTGACCATTCTGGCCTTTAGCTACGCTGGCTCAAGGCTGATCTGGCAACTGGATGACAATACCCTGGTGTTGTCGGAGCTGAATCAGGCCGACAGTGCGCTGCAACAAAAAATTGCCGATGCCGGCCTGAGCATTTCAGCCCAGGATTACCAACGATCGTTCCTGGCGAAGTACTAGACCATCCCCTCAACTTTGGGTAAAAAAATCTCTGCCAGTATGCAGCGGACACTGCCGCCGCCGACATGTTCGATGGTATCCACCCGGCAGGGCAGCAAGCGGCCATACTGACTTAACTGAGCGCGTTGCGACGCCAAAAGCGCCTGATGCGCCGTTGCGGACAGCGCAATCAGCAGCTCGCCACTTTTGCTGCGCAGTTGCAGTAGGTTGGCGGCAAAGGCCTGCATTTGCTGGGCGCTGATCAGAATCAGCTCCCGCTGTTCGGCCAGCTCGGCCAGAACCCTGTCGCGGTGCGCATCCGCAATGACTTCGGGGCAGACCACCGCAAACTGCTCTCCGATGGAAAGCAGCACATTGGTGTGGTACACCGGCATGCCCTGACAGTCGGTGTCGAAGTCCACCAACCGATAGTCTGCTGGCAGCAGCCTAAATAGCGCCGGTTCGCAGCGCTGCGATCGGGCGGCATAGACCTTGCCCAGGCGGTGATCAAACACCAAAGCACCAGTGCCTTCCAGCGCCTGGCCAGGTGCTGCCTGTGGCCGTAAATCAAGCTGCTGCCGTACCTGATAGCCTGCTGCGCTCAGACAGGCAGTCAGAGGGCCCGGTTGGACCTCAGCTTGCCGGTTGGGGGTCGCCATTGGGTACAGCACCAGCTGACCATTAGCCGCCGTACTGAACCAATTGTTTGGAAAAACTGCATCCGGCGTTGGCTGGCTGCCATGGTGCGCATCCAGCAGCAGCACTTCGATACCCTGCTGGCGCAAGGTCGCCACCATGGTGTCAAATTCGGCCATGGCCTGTTGTTGCAGAGCTTCCGTTGTCAGGTGTGGCTGGTGCTGAAATGCATTGTCACGGCCAGTCTCCGGGTTAAAACCAAAGTGGCGCGGCGGTACCATCAGCACGGTACCGCTGCATTGCGATTGAGTTGTCTTCATGGTTTGCTTGCTTCATCTTCGTTAAGGCTGGTGACAAGCTAAGCTATCATTGTTATTTGTGCTCAGCGGCCGCCATTATACGAAGTTCAGCCAAGCTCTGAAACAGCCGGTTTAGCGACTGTGAAAGGTCGTGATAAAAAGCTGCTCGACCTCAGCCCGGGCCCAGGGCGTTTTGCGTAAAAACTTCAGGCTGGATTTAATGGAAGGGTCCTGCTTAAAGCAATTGATCCGCACCCGCGCAGCCAGCTGTTCCCAGCCATAATGGGCCACCAGCTGCTCCAGCAACTTTTCCAGCGTAATACCGTGCAGCGGATTCTTGGGTTGAGATGCTTGCATGCTTACTGCTCGCTTTGAACACTTAAGGGCCTGTTATGATAGCGAAAGGCCTTGCCAGACTCCAGTAACACCGCTCAAGCTCAGACACTAATCAGCCCAGTATCATGTTGAAAGTATGCGCCACTGCTGCTTCAGGCCCAGCAGGTAACTGACACCCAGCAGCAGGCAAATGCCCGAACTAATCAGCCAGAAAGTCAGACTGTTCTCTGGAAACTGCGACATCAACCACACAAGGCCAAGGGCCCGCGCCAGCAGGATGGCAGCAATCAACGCCAGCCCGGTTCGCAGCAATGGCAAGCGCCGGATGCAACCCGCTCCGGACAAGGCATAGCTGGTCCAAACCAGCAGGACCAGCACAATACCCGACGTCACCACAGTCGGTTGCCAGTGCCCGGCCTCAGCCATTTGCGCCATCTGCTCGCCAGCACCAAAAAATCGGTACCAATCCCCGCCAAAGACAATGCAGCCTAAATGCGCCAGTGCAGCCAACAGGGTCAGTGCGGCAGCCAGTAACAACCAGCCATTGCTGTGCTTCATCGAGAATTTTTCCTTACAAATAACCTTGTACACGATGAAACAGTACCATGAAACCAGAAACCTGACATCAACACGCAAAAAATAAGCCCACCAATAAGGTGGGCCTTCTTCATTGCTTGCGAAACGGCATCAATGCCGTTTCAGGTTGCTAACTGGTCAGTGCCATCAACGGATGCTAAGGACATCACCTTCAGCATCAATCTGTACCGTGCTACCAGGGGCAATCTCCCCTTTAAGCAGCGCTTGCGCCAATGGGTTTTCCAGATGCTGCTGGATGGCCCGCTTCAGTGGCCGGGCACCAAACACCGGATCAAAGCCAACGGCCGCCAACGCATCCAAGGCTGCTTCGCTGACCTCCAGCTGATAATCACGCTCTTGCAAACGCTGGCGTAGCCGCGCCAGTTGAATGCCGGCAATGGCTTTGATTTGCTCGTGACCCAGCGGATGGAACACCACGGTTTCATCGACCCGGTTTAAAAACTCTGGCCTAAAGTGATTGCCAAGCACATCCATCAGCATGGTTTTCATTTCCTGATAGCTCGACTCATTGCTGTACTGTTGGATTAAATCCGAGCCCAGGTTCGAGGTCATGATGATGACGCTGTTTTTAAAGTCCACGGTCCGGCCCTGCCCATCGGTCAGCCGGCCATCGTCCAGCACCTGCAACAGAATGTTGAACACATCCGGGTGGGCTTTTTCCACTTCATCCAGCAGGATCACCGAGTAAGGTCTGCGCCGCACCGCCTCGGTCAGATAGCCACCTTCTTCATAACCAACATAACCTGGAGGCGCACCGACCAAACGCGATACCGCGTGTTTCTCCATAAATTCCGACATATCAATCCGCACCATCGCATCCGGACT
>SKGJ01000430.1 GCA_007117525.1 Alkalimonas sp. | reverse complement strand
TCAGCACCCTGATACAGCAAGCCAGCAATCCACCCAAAGTGTTTATCAGCGGCTCTGCTATTGGTTTTTATGGACGTCAGGATGCCAGCTGCATCGATGAAAGCCATCAGGACTTTTACCCTGAATTTAGCCACGATATTTGCGCCCGCTGGGAAAACCTGGCCAAACGGGCCGCCAGTGATCGAACCCGGGTGTGTCTGCTGCGAACAGGCATTGTGCTAGCAGCCGATGGAGGTGCGCTAAAGAAAATGCTGCCGCCTTTTCGTTTTGGCTTAGGCGGACGAATCGGCGATGGTCAGCAGATGATGTCCTGGGTCCATCTGGACGACATGGTGTCTCTTATTGACTACCTGCTGCAGCACAGCGAGCTGGATGGCCCAATCAATGCCACTGCTCCCAAAGCCGTCTCGAATCAACGTTTTACCGAACTGCTGGCAGAGCGATTGAAACGCCCTGCGTTGCTGCCTATGCCAGCGTTCATGGTACGGCTCTTGTTTGGTGAAATGGGCGATTTGCTGCTGTATGGGCAAAACGTTTACCCGAAAAAGTTGCTGGATGCCGGCTTTCAATTCAGCTACTCGGATTTGCGTCAGGCCCTGCAACAGCTCAAGCTATGACTATGACCATAGGGGCGCAGCAATGCGCCCCTTCGTTACGAATAAATAGCCCGCCGCATCAGCACCGAACTCTGCGTTGCCAGCAGCTGACGCAACTGCCACCAGCCCAGCAGGGTCACCACCAGAATGCCAAAGCCAGGACCTATCCACCACAGGTTCCAGTGCAACTGAAATGGCAGCTCGAATAGCCGGTACTGCAATACGCCCAACACCGACTCAGCTAGAATGGTTGCCAGCACCCCCGCCAGGGCTCCCAGAGCGGCAAATTCAAGCAACATGGCATTGCGTAGAAATGCATAACGCGCGCCCAGTGTGCGCAAAATGGCCAGCTCTTGCTCACGCTGCTCCATCGTCGCCTGGACTTGTGCTACCAGCACCAGCACAGCGGCAGCAAATACCAGCAACAGGATGCTGCTAAGAGCAACCGTGACCTGAGCAATAATATCCTGCACCTGCTGAATAATGGCATCCACATTCAGCACAATCACCGTTGGGAACTGCCGGTTGAGCTGATTCAGCACGGCGGCGCGCTCCGAATCCAGATAAAAGGCGCTAAGGTAACTGGCCGGGAAGTCCGCCAGCAAATCCGCGCTTAGAATCATGTAGAAGTTGGGTTGCAGCGTATTCCAGTCCACCAACCGAATGCTGGTCACACTGGCCGACACCGTCTGACCACCGATGGAAAACGTCAGTTCATCGCCCAGTTCAATGCCCAGCCGCTCAGCCAACTCAGACTCCACCGATACCTCGGCTGCAGTTTCAGCGGTAAACCAGCGGCCAGACTGCACGCTGTTGTTGGCGGGTAGCTCAGCGGTCCAGGTCAGATTCAGCTCGCGCCCTACGCCCACCCGCTCGGTGTCTTCTTCTTTGCTGGCCCGTTGCCGCAATTGCTGCTGGTTGGTTTCGGTTAAGCGCCCACGCACAATCGGATAAAAGGTATCGAGCTCTAATTGATGCTCGGCTGCAAAGGCCTCAATGCCCGAACGCTCGTGCTCAGCAATATTAACTAAAAACTGATTGGGTGCCCCTTCGGGGATCTGCTGCTGCCACTGCTCCAGCAGCTCCATCCGTAAAAAATACAGCAACAAGGTCAGAAAGAGTGCCATGCTAAAGGTCAGCAGCTGAAAGCTGTTTTGCCACAAGCGACGGCGTAAATTTGCCAGCGCCAGTTTTAGCGCCGAGCTTTGCCCAGCCGCCATCGGTCGTGCGACCCGCACCAACACAGCGGCCAGCCCCATCAGAATCAAGGCAAAAAGGACGCAAGCGGCAAAAAGGATTAGACTCAGCATCAGCTCCTTGCTGAACAGCCACATCAACAACCAGACCGCCAGGGCTCCAGTCAGCAAATGCCAGACATCAAAACGCCATTCCGGCAATTGACGCAGTACCGCCATGGAAGGAACCGCAGCCAGTTGCCAGACGGGGCGGGCTGAAAACAAGCCAGCACAAATCAAAGCGGTCAAGGCACCCATCCACAAAGGACGACTACTAAAGACCGGCTGGTAATCTTCCAGCCACAACTGGATGCCCTGCTGCACCAGTACCATTAAGACCATGCCAGCGCCAATGGCCAGCAAAGAGCTCAACAAGCTCACCAGCAGCAAGTGACTGCAATAAATTTTCCGGGCGGTGCCGGTGGTGGCACCCAGCGCTTTGATCACTGCAACCGCTTCGGCATGACGCTGCCGATAGCGATTGGCCGCCACTGCAGAAGCACTGGCGGCCAACACAATACCTAACAGGCCCGCCAGCAGCAAAAAGCTCTCTGCTCGCTCCATAGCGGCGCCTATCGCTGTTTCCGGATCCAGCTCCTGCCACTGTTCATGCACCGATAAACGGTCATCAAACTGTTGCCGCAGCTCCGATAAGGCACCAGCAGAGCCGGCAAACAGATAACGATAGGCAATACGGCTGCCTGGCTGCACCACTTCGGTGGCGGCCACATCATCCAGATGCATCAGCACTCTGGGGTTGCCACCAAACACATTGAGCGGTGCATCGGGCTCGGCTTCAATGATGCCAGCCACCCGCAGCTGGGCCATTCCCAATTCCAGTGAATCGCCAGGCTCTACCGCCAACAGACTCAGCAACCTGGGCTCCAGCCAGATATCACCCGGCTCAAAACGACCAGAGGCGCCTTGCCCTACTTCACTGCCATGGCGCAGCACCAGCTCACCACGCAATGGGTAAACACTGGACACCGCTTTGACAGTGACCAACTGCATTTCTTCGGCAGAAAACAGCATGGAGTCAAACAGCATTTGCTGCGCTTGCTGAACTTCGAGATCGTCAGCGACCTGCAGCAGCTCATCCCGAAAAGGCCGGCTGGAGCGCAGCACCAAGTCGGCCGCCAGAAAGCTGGCACTCCGTTGATACAGAGCCGAGCGCACACTTTCGGTAATGCCGGTCAGCATCACCACGGAAAAAACCGCCAGAAAAAGTGCAAAAGCAATCACCCACAGCTCGCCACGCTTTAATTCACGCCAAAACAGCCGCCAGGCGATGCTAACCCACATGGCGCTGCTCCGAAATGGCTGCCAGTTCGGTTTGTTGCTCCAACTGGCCATGGTGCATCAGATATTGCTGCTGACAACGCTCTGCCAACTCGGTTTTATGGGTGACCAACACCAAGGTGGTGCCTTGCTGTTGATTCAACTCAAACAGCAAGTCCTCGACCAGCAAGCCGGTTTTCTCATCCAGGTTGGCCGAGGGCTCATCGGCAAATAAAATCTTCGGTTCGGTAATAAAGGCTCTGGCGATGGCCACCCGTTGTTGCTCGCCGCCGGACAGCTGGGTCGGGTAAAAATCACGGCGCTCTGACAAGCCAAACTTGGCCAGCAGCTCCAAGCCACGTGCTTTAGCATTGTGAATACCAGCCAACTCCGCAGGCAAGGTGATGTTTTCCAACGCCGTGAGGCCAGGAAGCAGCAAGAACGACTGAAAAACAAAGCCCACATGACTGGCTCTAAGCCCTGCCCGGCTGTCTTCATCCAATTGATGCAGTGGATGGCCCGCTAAAAACACTTCACCCTCTGAGGCGGTATCCAGACCAGCCAGAATCCCAAGCAAGGTCGATTTGCCGGAACCGGAAGCACCCACTATGGCAACCGACTCACCCCGCTTGATTGTCAAATTCAAATCATTCAGGATAGTCAGTGATCCTTCAGTCAGTTTGACCCGTTTTGTCAAACCGGTCGCTTTAATCTCAATTTGTGGTGATGATGTCATGCGTGCTT
>SKGJ01000022.1 GCA_007117525.1 Alkalimonas sp. | reverse complement strand
CAGGCTTGCAGCTGAATGTTGTTCAGTTGACAATACTCGACTGTGCCCGCCGAGAAATGACACTCGCTGCCTGCCGGCATACCGGTCAAAATTCCTTCTTCCAGCCAATGGTAGTTGGCCAGGCTCATTTCCAGTTGATTGACCAGTAAAGGTTGCTCCAGGGCGCGTTGCAACAGCTTCATTTGCGACCAGGCCATGTTGGACACCCCGAACGCCCGCACCTTGCCCTGTTGCTGCATCCGATTGAACACCTCCGCAATCCGCTCGGGTTCCATCAGCGGATCGGGCCGGTGCAACAGCAGCAGATCCAGGTAATCGCAGTCCAACCGCTGCAGCGACGCCTCAACACTGCGCTCAAGATGCGCAGGCGAAAAATCGTAATAGCCCGGCTGTTCATCCTTTGCCAGCCGGATGCCACACTTGCTTTGAATAAAAAGATGCTCACGGGCGCAGCCTGACTGGCGTAAGTAATCGCCAAATACCTGCTCGGATTTGCCTAGGGTATAAATATCGGCATGGTCAAAACAGTGGATGCCACTGTCAATAGCGGCGTCCAACGCTGCGAAAGCCCGTTGACGCTGCTCGCTGCTAATTTCAGTATTGTCCCAGGCTCCACCGAGCTGCATGCAGCCATAGACCAAGCGACTGGCCGCTGGAAAAGCCGCCTGCAATGGAAATTTCATACACCCACCTTGTTCACGCATTCGCTGTTTTAAAGTCTTTGTCACTATAGCATTATTGCAGCAAAGCGCGCATGGCCTTAGACTGAACAGCAATTGTCTTTAGTAAGCAGCAAAATCGCATGCCATCATCCAAACCAACTTACCTGTTCGCCTTGTTGGCTGGCCCGCTCAGCTTTTTACTGCTCAGCAGCCTGGAGGTGCCTTTTGATGGCATGAGCCAGCACGCCTGGCTGATGGCGGCGCTAACACTCTGGATGGCGATTTGGTGGATCAGCGAAGCCGTGCCCATCCCTGTCACCTCGTTGTTGCCCATTGTCGTGATCCCGCTGCTTGGGCTGGACGCATTGAGCGCCGTCACCGCACCCTATGCACACCCGCTGATTTTCTTGTTTTTAGGCGGTTTTTTGCTGTCAATTGCCATGGAACGCTGGGAGCTGCATCGACGCATCGCTTTGCATGTGATGCTGATTGTCGGCAGCAAGCCCAGCCAACAAATTGCCGGCTTAATGGTGGTGACGGCCTTTTTGTCGATGTGGATGTCCAATACCGCTACCTCGGTGATGATGCTGCCCATCGCCCTGTCGATTCTGGCTCTGCAACAAAGCCACAGTGAAACCAGTAATGGCTTTGGTACCGCCATCATGCTGGCGATTGCCTATTCAGCCAGTATCGGCGGTGTTGCTACCTTGATAGGCACTCCTCCCAACGCCCTGCTGGCTGCCTACCTGCAAAGCAATTACGACATTCAGATTGGTTTTGCTCGCTGGATGTTGCTTGGGGTCCCGGTTGCCAGTGTGCTGCTGGTTTTGTGCTGGTTGTGGTTGACCAAACTGGCATTTCGGCTGGATCAGGTAACCCTGAGCGATACCAAATCCTTGTACCACAGCGAGCTGCAACAGCTTGGCCCCATGAGTACCGGTGAAAAACGCGTTTTGATGGTCTTTTTATTCGCCGCTATAGGCTGGATCTCCCGTGAGTTCGTGCAAAGCCAAACCGGTTGGCCTCTGGACGATACCATCATTGCCATCATGGCTGCCTGTCTGCTGTTTATTGTGCCGGTGAACTGGCGCAGCGGCCAGCGTATTCTGCAATGGGACGACACCAAGAAACTGCCCTGGGGCATTCTGCTGTTGTTTGGTGGGGGCTTGGCACTGGCCGGACAAATTCAAAAATCCGGCCTGGCCGATTACATTGCGCTGCAAGTGGGTGGTCTGGACGGTATTAGCATTTTGCTGCTGGTGCTTTTGGTGACCAGCATCATTGTGTTTTTAACCGAGGTGACCAGCAACACAGCCACCGCCGCAGGCTTTTTGCCTTTGCTGGGGCCAGTCGCACTGGCGCTGAACACCAGCGTCGGCATGCTGGTGATCCCTGCGGCTCTGGCAGCCAGTTGTGCCTTTATGATGCCGGTGGCCACGCCCCCCAATGCCATTGTTTTCGCCTCTGGCAAGCTGAAGATCATCGATATGGTCAAAGCCGGCTTTGCGCTCAACATCATGGCCATCGCTGTGATTACGCTGTTTTGCTATTGGCTGGTCGAGTTGGTGTTTAGTTTCTGAACCGAGGGGTTCAAAGCAAAAAAGCAGCCATCAGGCTGCTTTTTTAGAAGTTGGAGCGAGTAACGAGGTTCGAACTCGTGACCTCGACCTTGGCAAGGTCGCGCTCTACCAGCTGAGCTATACTCGCAAATCTGATTTACTGCTCTGGTTGCAGTAAATGGTGCCCGGGGCCGGACTTGAACCGGCACGGGGTTTCCCCCGAGGGATTTTAAATCCCTTGTGTCTACCGATTTCACCACCCGGGCAGACAAGGTTTTGAAGCAATTTGTACATCAAGCAATGGAGGCGGGTCCCGGAGTCGAACCGAGGTGGACGGATTTGCAATCCGCTGCATGGCCACTCTGCCAACCCGCCGCTGTGAGGATTTGCGTATTTGGAGCGAGTAACGAGGTTCGAACTCGTGACCTCGACCTTGGCAAGGTCGCGCTCTACCAGCTGAGCTATACTCGCATTGTCCTGCACAAGTGCCTGAGCACGTGACGCATTCTACTGGTTTCATGCAGTCAGTCAACAATAAATTGTCACATTGCTGATCGACTGCTTATTTTTTTAGCTGCCAGTCTAAAGCCGCCTCAATTCCCCTGCTCCGGCTCGCTGCCAAAGTCATTGCGCGAGGCATAGACGTACTGGAACATCGAAGTCAAAGTTAACAAGGTTGCGATGTAGAGCAATCCCCAGCTCAGTGGCATCACCCAGCTTAGCCAGGCGGCGCCAGGCTGCCAAATCAAGCCAATCAGCGCCACCATCTGGAAAATGGTTTTGAGCTTACCACTGCCCGATACCGCCACACTGGCCCGGCGGCCCAGACCTGCCATCCACTCGCGCAGCGCCGAGATAATGATTTCACGGCTGATCATGATCAGCGCCGGTATCGTCATCCACAAGCTTTGCAAATCCACCGTCACCAACACCAGCGCCATCACCACCATCACCTTATCGGCGACAGGATCAAGGAAGGCCCCAAAAGGGGTGGATTGCTCCAGTTTGCGCGCCAGATAGCCATCCAGTGCATCGGTGATGGCCGCCAGCACAAAGACCAGCGCTGCCCAGAATTTTGCCGTCTCCAGCCCGGAATAAAACAGCCACAAAAACACCGGAATCAGCAGCAGGCGGAACAGCGTTAACAAATTGGGAATGTTGATCATGCACGACTTCTCATTGCGAATTGGTCCTATGCTACTTGCTATGCAGCTGCTGGTAAATGGTTTCGGCCTGTTGCCGGGAAATTCCGGGCACTTTGCTCAATTCTTCGACACTGGCTTGTTGCACTCCTTGCAAGCCCCCCAAATATTGCAGCAATGTCTGACGTCGCTTCGGGCCGATGCCGCTGATTTGTTCCAACGGACTTTTCAGCATGGTTTTGCCTCGCTTATTGCGATGACCGGTTATCGCAAAGCGATGCGCTTCATCCCGGATTTGCTGCACCAGATGCAAAGCAGGATCATGAGCTGCCAGCTGCACCGCAGTCTGTCCCGGAATCAGTAAGGTTTCAAGGCCAGGTTTGCGGCCCTCGCCTTTGGCCACCCCCATCAACAGTGGCAAACGGCTGAAGTCCTGCTGGCTGAAAAAGTCGATGGCCCGCTGCAACTGACCTTTGCCGCCGTCAATCAGCACCAGATCCGGCAATT
>SKGJ01000374.1 GCA_007117525.1 Alkalimonas sp. | reverse complement strand
GGTTTGGGCACCGTAGGCCCAGGCTTGAGCACTGACGCACAGCATCCATCCGAGCAGGGTAACAACCACGTACTTCATCGCATCAACTCCTGAAAAATACCTCAGTGATCCTACCACGTCCTTGTTGGCAAACCTAGCCAGCAACAACTGGATATCAAGCCTTGCTAAGAAACTGATATACTGTTTCAAAACCAAACTGGATGAACCAACAATGCAATTTCCTGACGATGCCAATGGCGATATGTTGCAACTGCTACTGGAGTCCGGCCTGGTGCTGGACCAACCAACGGAGCTAGATTTTTATGTTTTTTTTAAACGACAGGACAAAGCAGAGTCTGCGCTAACCACCATGGCCGAACATTACCCGGATGGCCGGCTTAGCCTGGCCTTGGACAGTGCCCAACAGTGGGAGCTGAAACTCACCCAACAAGTTGCTCTCAATTATGCCGCCATTACCGAGTTTGAATCCGGTCTGGAAGCCAACTGCAAGCGACTGGGTGGCAAGTACGATGGCTGGGGCGTGCAAGAGCCTTAAGGTTCCAACAACACAAAGTGGTAACTGCTCTGCTCGGGTTGATGACGAAAGCTCAAACGGCGAAAGTCAAATGCTTGCCAATAATCGGGCTGAAGAAGTGGCAAATACTGCTGAACGTTGTCTTTTGAAATAACCTCCAGTGCAAATGCTGCCTTGCCTGTCAGCAAGTCGTCAGGCAAGGCACCATGCCAGTGGTCATAAATCACCACCATGGCCCAGGCTCCCATCATGTAATGCCCACCGGCACTGGCAACCATGTTGCCCTGCTTAATGGCATCAATACTCTCAGGCAGCCAATCAAAACCACCAATGCAATAACGCTGTGAGTCTTCCTCATCAGATTGACCTAACCCGTCCAACACCCCCAACGCCATCCAATCCGAGGCTGCCCAAATCACGCTGGTGTTTGGATAGCGTCTGAGCAATAGCTGGCTTTGCTGTGTTGCAAGCTCACGCTGCCATTGAGAAAACACGACTTGCTCAAACTGGAAATCAGGGTCCCAGCGCGCCATCATAGCAAGCGCACTACCACGCTCGTTGGATTCAAAGCCATGAGCACCATTTAAGCCGATCACTTGATTGCGACCAGCACGAGCCTCCTGCCGGCAGTGGTCAAAGAGAGTGGTACTCATTTCACGACTGGCCGCAGCATTGTCAAAGTAAATCTCTGCAATCCAATTGCGGTAATGTTGACCAGGCACGCCAATCAAAGGTTCTTCTGCTGGCAGCAAAATGCGCTCAAAGGTCACCACCTTGATCGCTTCAAATTGGGCCAGAAAATCCATCAACGCCTTAGCGCCTCCTGAGTAAGGCTGCACCACTACATAGTTGGGCTCGTGCTGAACCAAATACTGTTCCAGCTGCCTCAGCTGTAACAAGCGATTGCCTTCGCCATAGAGCACATCCAGCTCAAAATCCAGGTTTGCTGCGGCCATGCGGGTATAGAGCTCTACATGCTGGAAGAAAGGGTCCTCAGCATGAGATGGCGACACAAACAGTACTTTTGGGGCAGAGGCTGCAGCCACCTGCCAAGCCAGAGCTATCAGCAAAGCGCCACAGAGCGAAGTTGGCAATAATCTGCGGCGCCATCCTTTATGCCAATCAGATAGTGTATCAAAACAGTGCATTTGGAATCCCTCCCGCTTGATCATGATTAGGCCAGTAATGCCAGCCAAAGGCTGCGGCCACTGAGCAACAAGGTCACCAAGAGTACAGCCAGTCCCACCGCATTGTGCCGTGGTCGGTTTTTGTATGCTCCCAGTATAGAAGAGTTTGCCGCCAACAACAGGCTTAGTGCCAGCACAGGCAGCAAAATGCCATTTGCCACTTGCGCAAATAAAATCACCGACACAGGCCGCAGCCCCAGCGAAGACACCACCACACCTATGCCAATCACCACCAGCCAGGTGAGCCGAAACTGACGGGTCGATAAATTGAGCAAACCACGCAATGCGTAAGCAGCCGCCAATGGCGCCGTCACCGCCGACGAGAGCCCGGCTGCCAGCAACCCAAAAGCCATCAAATAGGTTGCTAGTGAACCAAATAACGGCTCCAGCGACAGCGCCAGATCAGCCGCATTGTCGATGTGAAGGCCTGTGCCAAAATAGGCGGTAGCGGCGGTTGAGACCACCGCAATCGAGACAATGCCGCCAAGCGGAATGGCGGTGCGTAAATCGGCATTCGACGCTAGCAGCGCCTGACGCTTATCCTCGCATTGTTGCCACTTTTCAGCCGAACTAGCCGCATGCAAAAACAGCGAATAAGGCACCACAGTGGTGCCAATCAAGGCAATTACCGTCAGCGTAGAGCCGGATGGTAGCGAAGGCCAGACCAGGCCGGTGACTAAGGCTGTATAATCCGGGCGGGTAAGCAGCATGGTTGCCACGAAAGCACCGCTCATCAGCAGCACCAAACCAATTAAACTGCGCTCTATCAACCGGTAATCGCCGCGCCAGAGCACCGCGGTGGCCAGGCCGCCAATCAACAATGCCCAAGGGTTTAGCCCAGTTAGTTCACGTAAAAGCTGAATCGGCCGACTATCCCCCCAGATGGCATCGGCCCCTAAACTGGCCCCAGTGATATTCCCGCCCTGATAGGCGCTGTTGCCAATCACCACCGCAGCGATGATCAAGCCATAAAAAGCGACTTTGAGCAGCGGCTGCTGCACCAGCAACCGTAAATTTTCGCCCAACCCCTGGCCAGTCACAATACCAAGGCGCGACGCCATTTCCTGCAGCACCATGGTCGCAATTACCGAAAATAATAAGGCCCAGAGCAGAGCGTAGCCATAATTGGCTCCAGCCAAAGAGGCCGTTACCACTGTACCCGGGCCGATAAAAGCTGCGGTGACCAGGGTTGCGGGTCCAAGGCGAAACCAATACCGCCTCATAGATGCATTCCTCAATCAATTCGTTCAGCAATCCAGTATGCCTGCTTTCCTTCGTATACCCAACCAGATAACACAACATGTTACCAGTGCGCTCGATGCATGACAGAGCAGGCAGGGCTTCGTCACCCCTCTGACAAACTGTTGGTTTTCTCAACAATTCTTGCTACATTTGCTGAGCATTCAACCAAAGTCAGGATCCCAGCTTGTTTTCTGAGACCTCAGTTTTCATTAAAAGGCATCCCCCAAAGCTCTCAGGCAGGATTTGTCTCTTTTTTTGCCTTTTGTTGCTGGTTTCGCCCTTGCATGCACGGGTTGCCACATCGGATTGGTTGGAGCAAGGCATCAACGATTACCTTGGTATTCTCTTTTCAGAGCCCGAGCAAGCCTATAAAGATTTAATGGTACTGATCGATCAGGTCGATGAGCAGACTGGCCAAGATTCCGTAACCCGTCTTTATTCCAGCCTCACATTGCATTACCTGCATACCAATCAACCCGAGCAAGTGGAGAGGGCACTGACGCAACTGCTGGAGTTCTCCCGCTCCCATGGCTCAACAGACAGTATGGCTGAGGCACTGGCTACTCAAGTAGAAGTTCACTTTATACAGCAAGAAGCAAATGAAGCCTACCGGGTTATTGTTGAGCTGGAACCTTATTTGGATGGTATTCAGCAAGTCCGAATCCAGTATTATGTTCACAATCTGCTTGGCCGCATTTACATGCAAGACAACCACTTTGAGCTGGCCAGCAATCACTTACACCGAGCACTGGAAGCCATTCGCGAAACCGATGATGAGCGAACCTTATTACGTACCACTTTTTTGCTGGGCCAACTGAGTCGGCTGCATGCCGATATGAAGCACTGGTCTGAAGCCGAAGCCTTGGTTGAGCAAGCTCTGGCGCATGCACACGATCTGGCGATGCCGGCTTTTTTAGCGGATTACTATCTTCTTAAGG
>SKGJ01000084.1 GCA_007117525.1 Alkalimonas sp. | reverse complement strand
AAGCGTTAGAGCATGGCTATCTGGCAGCTGTTGCTGCGGGTGATGGTGATGCATTTTCAACAGCTGTCTTTAACCGGTTGCATAGCCAGCGAGCTCCCATCCAGTCGGCACAGGATGTTCGCAACCTCGCCTTACAGGCTGGTATCGATGCAGAAATCTACGATGGCAGACTACAAAGTTTCAGTGTCAGAGCTGCCGCTACCGCTATGCGTAATGAGCAAAGCGAGCTATCGCGGCAACGTGTAGTCTTGGCCGTGCCAACTTTCGTGGTGAATGGCAAGTACCGTGTTAATAACAACAGCCTGAACCCACGCAATTACCAGCAGGAGCTGGAGCAATTACTGACGTACCTGCTGAGCAAAACCGACTGACGTAACTTTAAGGTTCAATCACTACGGCTGTCGGCACCAGCTGATAGCGCGGTGTGTCGCCTCCCGGCCAGGGCTGCAGGGTACCGGTCGCATACGCAGTTTTTCCTTTGGCGCTAACTGGAAACACCATATCGCCATCCCGCACTTTGATACGAAACGACGGCTGGTGCTCAGTCGTTTCGAAACGCATCCAGCAGTGCATTTTCTCACAGACTGCAGCAATGGTGCCCTGTACTGTCACTTCCTGATCAAGATAGTGCTCCGGGGCAGCCAGGATACTGCTTAAAGCGACTAACTTTTCCTGTTGTACTTCGCCGCCAAACTGAACCGGTTCAGCCTGCACTACTGCTACGAAACAACTGGCAGCAGCCAGTAAGGTAATGATTTTGTTCATTTCAAGCTCCTTTAGTTTGGACAGGCTGCCACAAAAGCAATTTCGACCAGCATGGTCGGATCCAGCAGTTCTACCTTGATGCAGGCACGCGATGGTGCACAGCCTGCCGGAAACCAGGCATCCCAGTATTGGTTCAAGGCATCGACCTGGCTGCTATCGGTAATGTAAATGGTGGCACTAAGCAGCTGGCTATGATCGCTGCCAAGGGCAGCCAACGTTTGCTCAGCCTGCTGAAAAATCTGTCGGGCCTGGCCGGCCATATCGGCGCTGGTATCCTCTGGTACTTCGACAAAATGAGCGATGCCGTTAAAGACCGTGGCATCGGACCAGCGTTGGCTTGGATTGTGGCGTTGAATACGCATCGTGAACTCCTGCATGCAAAAACCGATTATCGCCAGCTTAAATGCGAAATACAATCATTTTCATAGCCCAATATCCAACAGACCGCAGCGAGTGCGGCTTTGTGGTACACTCAGGCTGTACAACTGGGAACTTGCCGTGTCAATCGCCAAAACTGCCTCTGAAATTACCTTACCGCCTACCAACAATGGTTGCCGTACCGTGTTTGAGTTTTTATGCCAGCGCTTTCCCAAAATAGGGGAAGCTGTCTGGCGTGAGCGCATAGCAGCGGGCAAGGTGCATTGGCATCAGGGTGAACTGATCAGCGAGCAGACGCCATTTTTACCCAGCCGGCGGGTCTGTTATTACCGCGAAGTCACGGCCGAGCCGGTGATCCCATTTGCTCATCGTATCCTGTATCAGGATGAGCATATCCTGATTGCCGACAAGCCGCACTTTTTGCCAGTAACGCCGGGTGGCGATTACGTCAATGAATGCCTGCTGGCCCGGCTAAAGCGTGATACCGGCCTGGCCGATCTGGTGCCGGTGCACCGGCTGGATCGCAACACCGCCGGCCTGGTGCTGTTTTCGTTAAACCCTAAAAGCCGCCCCGGCTATTACCAGTTGTTTGCCACCGGCAGCATTCAGAAGCAGTATCAGGCAGTGGCCCGGCTCACACCTCAGCTGCAGCAAGCCGCTTTGCCCCAGCGCTGGCAGATAAACAACCGCATTGAGAAGGCCACCCCAGGCTTTATCAACCGCATCGCCGCAGGCGAGCCCAATGCCCGCTCCACCATCGAGCTGACTGAGCGCAGCAGGGAGTTGGGGCTCTTTCAATTGCAGCCCCATACCGGCAAAACCCATCAACTGCGGCTGCATATGCTGAGCCTGGGCGTGCCGATTTTGTACGATCGCTATTACCCCGAACTGTTGCCCAAGCAGGCCCCCAATTTCAGTCAACCGTTGCAGCTGTTGGCCAAACAGCTTAGCTTCACCGACCCAACCACTGGCGAGGCCCGGCATTTTGTATCCGGCTTTGAGCTGCAGGAGCGACCGGCATGAAGCATGGCTTTGGGCTGGGCGATGCCAATGCCATGCTGCGGGTTTATGTGGCAAAACGGCCACCGATGCAGGAGTATTCGCAGCTGAGTGGGATACAGCCACTGTGCCGCGGCGAAATCGACAGCATCAATCAGGCCTGTGGCAATGGCTGGCGCAAGCTGTTTAATGTGTACGCCAAACTGGTGCAAGCATTGCCAGAAGCCCTGCAGCCACTGAAACAAGCCAGCACCAGCTGGCAAAGCTATCGTGACCAGCACCTGCTGCAAGCAGGCAGCAGCACAGCACTGCTGTTTAGCGCGCCGCAGCTGGAGCATACCAGCAACACCCTGCATATCATCGCCGGCCGTACCCACGCCAAAGCACTGCTGGCTGGCGGCCTTGACGCCCAACTCGACTGGCTGGACCACGAGTTCGCCATGGATAAACAGCAACGGCTGCTGGTTTGCCCGTATTTTGACTACCGGCAACTGAGCAATGAGAAAATCGAGCGGTTGTGTGGTTTGATAGAAAGGATTACCGATTAGTGTACTGTCAGCAGGGCTTCACTTTGCACAAGCAAGCGCCAACGCCATCAAAGCAAACCCGCCCCACAGCATTGCAAGCACCCTGAATGGATGTTGCAGCGTATACTCCGAGAAAGTAAAGGAAGTAGACGCATCACCGCCCAGCAGATAAATCGTGGCAGACAGGAAAACGACACCATAAAAGCTCAGCACCAAACAACCCGCAAATTTTAGCCATACCGGCACCGTCAGACGGCGCTGCTGTAGTATATCGTTGTTCCTCTGTGATGGGTTCATCTACTTTCCTTAGTACGCGAGATCCATTGCTACAATGATAACATAGCGATGATGGCAAAGTGATCAGTCAAAAAGCTATCGCTTTGTGACTTATGGTCCGTGGCAGCAATTAGCTTAAAGTTATCAAGTAAACACCAATATGTGAACACAGACAATGATACAAAGGCGATCTAGACTCTGTAATTATGATATATTTTCGAAATTAGATTGCTGAACTGGCATATGACCGACGTTCATTCCGAAGCAGTCCGCGGCAAAAATATGGCCGCCATTAAAGGCCGTAATACCAAGCCTGAAATGCAGGTTCGCAAAATGCTGCATAAAGCAGGCTTTCGCTACCGGCTGCATGTATCCAGACTGCCCGGAAAGCCTGATCTGGTATTCCCGCGTTACAAAGCGGTGATCTTTGTGCAGGGTTGCTTTTGGCATCAGCACCAGTGCGCAATGCTTCACTGGCCGAAAACACGCACCGACTGGTGGCGACAGAAAATCAGCGCCAATCGTGCTCATGATGAAGCGGTGCAGGATAAATTACGTGAGTTGGGCTGGCGGGTGTTGCTGGTCTGGGAGTGTGCGCTAAAAGGGAAAAATAAACTTCCTCCGGTTCAGCTGATTGGTGACATTTCAAACTGGTTACGAGCCGGGAGCAGTTTTGCAGAGCTTCCGGCAGTCGACGCTTAAACCGCTTGCATCTCAAACCGGTCGTCTCCATAACACTTTTATGCGCATATAATCGCGAATTACCGCATTTGCCTGCACATAAAAGTGTTGGTCTGAAGGTGTTTCGCTTCGTAAGCCTCTATTAAGGTGGCTAAAACATCGAGCTTTTCACCTTCGGCTGTATTCGGTGCCGCCAGCATCAAGGTTTCAACCTCTTGCAATGCCGCACGGTAGTCAGCATCATTTTGGATGGGTTTT
>SKGJ01000389.1 GCA_007117525.1 Alkalimonas sp. | reverse complement strand
ATTTCGCCAAAATCAAGGGCAACCATACTGCTATGAAGTCCGGCATGCTGGCAGCCGAAACCATTTTCGAGGCTTTGCAAGGTGGCGATGAAGGTGGCAAAGATCTCAGCAGTCACCAACAACGCTTTGAGCAAAGTTGGTTGTATGAAGAGCTATACCGTTCGCGTAACTTTGGCCCGGCCATGCACAAGTTTGGCACCTTCTGGGGTGGCGCTTACAATACCATCGAGCAGAACTGGTTTGGTGGCAAATTGCCCTGGACCTTAAAAGACGACAGCCTGGATCACGCCCAATTGAAAGAGGCCAGTGCCTGTTCGCCTATCCCTTACCCGAAACCAGACAATGTGCTCAGTTTTGATCGCCTGTCGTCGGTGTACTTATCCAACACCAATCATGAAGAAAAGCAGCCTTGCCACTTAAAGCTGAAGGACGCCAGCATTCCAATCCGCCAGAATTTACCGCGCTATGGCGAGCCCGCCCAGCGCTACTGCCCGGCAGGAGTGTATGAGGTGATTGAGGAAGCTGAAGGCGAGGCGCGTTTCCAGATTAACGCGCAAAATTGCATTCACTGCAAAACCTGTGACATCAAAGATCCGGCGCAGAATATTACCTGGGTCACCCCAGAAGGCCCGGGGGGTCCAAATTACCCCAATATGTAAGGATTCAGGGAGCCAAGTGCTCCCTTTTTTCTGTCATTTTGCATTGATTTTGTGTTCGGCCACAAAGCAGTCTACTTTTAATAGGTCATTTAACAATTAAACAGCAGGATTTTGCGCTATGACCAAACGAACACCTGTCCTCCCCCCTGAGCCCATCGAGCAGCCGGAAGATGACGTCATTGCCGTCCGCCCAGCCGCCAGCAGTAAAGTTGCCCAGAGTGCCGCGACCTTTGGGCAAGAGCGCTACATGTACTTTACCGAACGCGATTTAAACCGCATCCTGGCCAACCTGGACTCCTTGCGACAAACCGTGTTTCCTACCACGGGTACCGAACATGAAATCAGCGCCCCCAAGCAGCAACACTTCCCTTCCGTCTGCTTAATTGGTTTAGGGCGCTGCGGCTCGAACATTGCGCTGGATGTTGCTTCGCTGGTCTACAACGCCCGCAATTTTTACCTCAATGAGTTCAACAACGAAGAAAAGCAAAACCGCGAGCAGGAATACCGGCCAATGCGCTGGATTAAACGCAGCCTGCATCTCAAGCCTTCCAACAGTTTAAAGCCAGTGTTCTTAATCGAACCTTTGGTGATGCTGGGCGACCTGGATAAAGACATCGAAGGTCGGATTCGCTTTTCCAATAAAGGGGAGTCGAGCGGCTTTCTGCACGATTACACCAAAATGAAGATTATGGACTTATCCGAAGTTCATGCTGGTGGTGCCGGTAACGCCCCTATTTTGGGCCAGTATCTGGCCAAGATTATTCTGAATAAAGATACCCAGCGTTTTTCCAACAGCGATTGGAAATTCATTCATTCGTATCTAATCGACTCTTGTGGCATCAAAGCCAACCAATCCCGGCTGTATTTTTATATCTTCAGCGCTGGCGGTGGTACCGGCTCAGGGATGGCGTCTGAGTTTGGCTTAGCGCAGCAATACGCCTACATGAGCAAAACCTTCGACACCCGCACCCTACCAGAAAATGAAGAAAACCGCGGGCATTCTTTTGTTTTTGAGCCTATTTTTACCAGTGGCATCTGCATCCTACCCAACATTTCCGATCATGGTGTCGAAATGTCCGAGGCACTGCACATCAACGCAGGCCGCTTGCTTTGCAAGTACCTGGCCGAAGAATGGGACTTCTCGTACAATTTTGACCAGGAAGAAAGCCGCGATGCCAGTGTGATGCACCGTATCCGGCCCTGGAATGCCATGATGCTGATCTCCAACGACATCATGCGTTATGCTGAAGAAACTGACGATGGTGATATTCAGCATATTGATGTCAACGCCATGGAAAAGTACGCCAATCAGTACATTTCGCAGCAAATTTTCAACATTTTGACCGCCCAGGCCGTCACCACCGACTACGATGAAAATTATTTCCGCCGTGCCGGCATCGACATTGGTGAAACCATCCGACTTGATGCCAATGATCTCTTTATGAGTCTGGCCGGCCCAGTGGCAGTGGCCTATGCCGAATCGGTGATGCCCAACGATGTTGGTGGTGCTGAAAAAACAAAACTGTTCGATAAACAAACGGCCACAGGCCTGAATATTGATGACTTGTTTTTCCGCTCCATTGACTTGCCACACTTTAACAAGGTGACACAGGCCATTGAGGGCATCAGCTTACTGCCGATTGAGTCGAAGCGCTATCGCGAGACCCTGGCCAACTACCAGAAAAATGGCTATGACGCCAGCGAGTTAAAAGATCTGCACTTCTTCAAAAACTGTTCATCCGTGGTCTCAATCGTCTCCTTGCCGAAGGACTACAAGCTGTCGTACATGGATCTGAACCGGTTGAAATCGCACTTAAATAGCTTGTTCCCCAACACCACCTTAAAACGCTATGCGCTGGTCATTGGGGCATCCGCCAATATTTCGCTGACAACTCTGATCGTGAAAAGTCCCTGTTTAAGCGATGACTTCCTGACCTTGATCGCAGCCTACATCAAACGCTGCTTTGCCAAAGACAACTACCGGTTTGATGACCAGTTGGACGAGGCCATGCTCGACTTTATCCGCAGCGACGAGTTTGATGAGGCTTTGATCGACAGCATGCTGCACGAGCATGAAAACCCGGCGAAAATTCTGGATACCAACTGGTACGCCATTAAACCCATGTACGAGAAAAAGTACCGTGAGCTGATCCACAGCAAAGACAAGTTTATCTCCATCAACGATATCCGGCTCTCACGTGATAACGTGAAAAAAGCCATCAAGTATCTACGGGAGATTTACCGTCACAAAATCAGCAAAACCAAGGTCATTTCGCTTAATGGAGCACCGGCCAAAGCCGGTTCCAAGAGCTCGGACGATAAAAAAGGCTAGCTCGCCTGGCTTAACACTTGCTGCTTGCTCCCCGGGCAATTAAGCCTGGGGTTATTTTTATCCGTTTGCTTAAGGCAGTGGCTGAGCGCGTACCGCAGTGTAAAGCTGATACCAATGCTCGCGGCTTAACTCCACTTGCATGGCTTGCTGGCAGGCCTGAATACGCCGCACCGAGGTGGTGCCAATCACAGGCTGAATGGCAGCAGGATGGCGCATTAACCAGGCCAGCACCACCGCTTCTGCTGACACCTGGTAAGCCGCAGCCAGACGCTGCACCAGAATTGCAGTGGCTTGCTCAGCATCATTTCGCGGATAACGCCCCCCACTGAATACGCCTTGCGCCAGACTGCCCCAGGCTTGCAGTTGAATGTGCTCCAACTGGCAGTACTCAACCGTGCCGGCTGAAAAGTGACAATCGCTGCCAGCCGGCATACCGGTTAAGATCCCCTCCTCCAGCCAATGGTAATTGGCCAGGCTCATTTCCAGTTGATTGACTAGCAAAGGTTGCTCCAGGGCACGTTGCAACAGCTTCATTTGCGGCCAGGCCATGTTGGATACGCCAAAAGCCCGCACCTTGCCCTGCTGCTGCATCCGATTGAACACCTCCGCAATCCGCTCGGGTTCCATCAGCGGATCGGGCCGGTGCAACAGCAGCAGATCCAGGTAACCGCAGTCCAACCGCTGCAGCGACGCCTCAACACTGCGCTCCAGATGCACAGGCGAAAAGTCGTAGTAGCCCGGCTGCTCATCCTTTGCCAGCCGGATGCCACTCTTGCTTTGAATAAAAAGATGCTCACGGGCGCAGCCTGACTGGCGTAAGTAGTCGCCAAACACCTGTTCGGACTTACCCAGGGTATAAATATCGGCATGGTCAAAACAGTAGATGCCACTATCAATCGCAGCGTCCAAGGCTGCGAAAGCCCGT
>SKGJ01000367.1 GCA_007117525.1 Alkalimonas sp. | reverse complement strand
TGGGCCACGGCAATGGTTTTATCCACCAACACCTGGCCAAGCCCTAAGCGACGGGCCGTTTGCGACACACAGACCCGGCCAATGCCCGGGTAGTGATCAAAGGCCACTCCGGGTGCCAATACCCGGGCGTAGGCCAGCACCTTATCGTGCTTTTTCAGCAGCACATGGCGGGTTTGCGGGTGCAGATCCCGGTCATCCAGCTCCGGGTAGGGACAGTTTTGTTCGACCACAAACACATCGACACGCAGTTGCAGCAACGCATAAAGGGTGTGGGTATCCAGTTGCTCAAAAGTCAGCACCTGCCATTGCATGCAGTTTGGCTCCTTGCAGATTATCAAAACAACACCACTATACCAGAACTGCTTCAGCGGGCGCGAGCAAAACGCTTATTGGTGTTGCGGTTAACGCCATAATTCTGAAAGCGGTGTGTCCGGGCTGAAGCGATCGGCGATTTGGGCTTGCAGCAGCTCGGCGCAGGCCAGTGCATCGGTGACGGCATCGTGGGGGCGGTAATCCGGCAAGCCATAACGCCGCCTGCTGTCGGCCAACCGGATGGATACCGGTTGACGCCCAAGCAGCTTGTCCAGCAGGCTGGGCGGCCGGGCCCGGTGCAGGCGTGCTTCTAAGTCCATGGTGTCGAGCAGTGGAAACTGGATGCCTTCGCCCAGTCGATCATGCAGGGTCGCATCCAGAAAAGGCCGCTCAATGCCCCGAAAATGCACCACCACCAGCTTGCCAGCCATCTGCTGCAGCAGTTCCGGCAGAATCTCAGTGATATCCGGGGCTTGCTCGATGGCGCTGTGGGTAATGCCATGCAGCAGCACCGATTCAGCGGTGAGTTGAAACTTGGGTTTAAGCAACCAGTGCCGGGCCTGACTGCTGTAGATGCGATCCAGCTGCATCGGCACGGTGCCAATGCTTAAAATGCCATCGCGCTTGGCATCCAGGCCGGTGGTTTCAAAGTCCATCGCCAGCAGCGGCACCTGGTCAATGGGCGTCTCGCCCGCGGGAATACCGGCCTGGTAATACTGCTGCAACGCTGGGTTGCGCGCTTGGCGGGCCAGTTGCTGGTACTGCTGAGGCCAGTCGGCGACTTTGGGATCATCTGGCCGCTGGTGTTTGGGCTTGGCCGGTCCAAGGTACAGCATCTTAGCCCCGGGCCCCCTGATAACGAAACTTCAGAAACTTCTGGGCATTGCTCAGCACCTGGAAGGCTTCTTTTAAATGCCGTCGCTCAAAGTCGGAGAGCTGCTCGGGTGCCACCTGATTGTCCGGCTCTTCACCGGCTTCCAGCGCCCGGGCCTGATGACGCACCCGGGTCATGGCAATCACCTCCAGCGCATCGCGCAGGTCTTCACCACGCCCCCTAGGCAGCAAGCCGGCCTGCATAATGGCTTTTAAGCGATCAAAGGAGTTGTTGTCGCTGTTGCCAATGGCCAGCGCATGCACCCGAATCAAATCGGCCATCGGGGCGGTACCGCGGCGCTTGATGTTCAACGAGTTGTTGTGCCGGCCGTCGTTTTCCATTACAAAGTCTTTAAAAAAACCCAGTGGTGGTGTGCGTTGTAGCGCATTGCGCGCCATTGAGGCCAGAAACAGCGGCTGTTTGGCTGCCAGTTGACGAATTTGGCGTTGTAGTTGCTCAGCCCATTCGATCTTGCCCCAGACGCCGGCCAGGTCAAAGAAAATCGAGCTGTGCAGCAAGCGTTCGGCGCTGGGGGCTTTGATCCAGTCGGCAAAATACTGCTGCCAGACCTTCAGCGGTTGCCGCCACTTCGGGTTGGTGGCCATAATGTCGCCACTGCACAGCGGGTAGCCACAGGCCGCCAGGCCCTGACAGACAAAGTCGGCCAACTGGCGGAAGTAGCCATCGTGTTTGGCGACATCAAAATCATTGTGCAAAATCAGCGCATTGTCTTGATCGGTGACAATCAGTTGCTCTTCGCGCGCCATCGAGCCAAGGGCTAAAAAGCAGTAAGGCACCGGCGGCGGGCCCAGCTCGGCTTCTGCCAGCTCCAGCAAGCGCTGCTTGAAACTGCGGCCAATCACCGCCATGGCGCTGCCTATCATCTGGGAGTTGGCATCTTCATTCACCATCCGGACAAAGCAGGCCCGGACATCCGGCACCAGGGTCGCCAGCTCAGCCACACTTTGCTGGCGAAAAATGCTGCTGACCACAAAGAGGCTGTTTTTCGATTCGTAACGAATGATGTCGGAAATAGCAATGACGCCGAGTGGCTCGCCATCCTTCAGCACCGGCAGGTGGTGCACATTGTGACGCAGCATCAGCAACATGGCTTCAAACACAAAGCGTTGATGGGAAATACTGACCAGCTCAGTGGTCATGATGTCCTGCACCGGGGTTTGGTAAGGCAGGCCTTCGGCCAGCAGGCGATTTCGCAAGTCGCGGTCGGTTAGAATGCCGGCAACACCGCTCTCACCCAATACCAGCAAAGAGGATACCCCGGCTTGCTGCATGGTGATGGCAGCCTCGCGGGCGTTGGCTGTATGCGGCAAGGTCACCGGCTCCCGGCTGAGCAAAGTACTGACTTTGGAGGTCATCAGCTCATTGGCCTCGGCCCGGCGGTTGGGGGTGTGTTTGCGGCGCTCATCGTCGCTGATTTCCACGTAATCGGCAAAAAAATCACTTTGCTCGCAAAGCGCATCAAAGCGATCGGCGGGGATCAGGTAAATCAGGGTATCTTCCAGCGCTGTGGCCGGAAAGCGCACCTTGCGGTTGATCAGCAGGCCTTGCTCGGCAAAGATGCCTCCTTCACTCAGTCGGTTGTACAGCTCGCCGGTGCGGCGAAAGGTTTCCACCGCGCCACTGCGGATCAGGTAGAGCGCATCCAGTGGCTGGCCAAATTGCAAAATGCTGCTGCCGGCTTTGAAGTAGCGGACATCGGTTTCGCTGGCAACTTGCTCCAGCATGGCTTCGGGCAATTGCTCAAAGGGCGTATGCCGCTTTAAAAACTCCAGAATTTCGATTTGCTCAATGTGCATGGTTGGCAGCACCCGGCTCGGTGGTCAGGTCAGAGCACCATGATACGCCGGTGCAGCTGACCATGACCAGTGGGGTTGTTAAACTTTGCCGGGTCTGGGCTCGGACATCAGTCCCTTCACCACGGCGATGCAGGCCACCAGCAAGACGAGGGTGAAGGGGAAACCGGTCGAAACCGCCATGGCTTGCAGTGCAACCAGGCCACCACCCAGAATCAAGGCTATCGCCACCAGGCCCTCAAAGGTACACCAGAACACCCGCTGCGGGGTGGGGGCATTGACTTTGCCGCCGGCGGCGATGGTGTCGATCACCAGCGAGCCGGAGTCGGACGAGGTGATAAAAAACACGATGACCAGAATAATGGCAATAAAGGAGGTTAGTTGTGCCCAGGGCATAAAGTCCAGCATGCTGAACAATTGCAACGGCAAATCGGCCGAAGCAGCACCTTCATAGCCCTTGTCCACCACCTGACGAATGGCGGTACCACCAAAGACCGACATCCAAAGCACGCAGGCTAACGACGGGATCAGCAGCACGGATACCAGGAATTCCCGTACTGAGCGGCCACGGGACACCCGGGCGATAAACATGCCGACAAACGGCGACCAGGAGATCCACCAGGCCCAGTAAAAGGCGGTCCAGCCCTGGGCAAAGTTGGCGTCTTCCCGCCCTATGGGGTTGGCAAGGGCCGGCAGATGCTGCAGGTAAGCCGCCAGATTGGCGACAAAGCCGGTCAGAATGGCGACGGTGGGGCCGACAATAATGACGAACAGCATCAGCAAGGCGGCCAGGGTCATATTGATTTCGGACAGGCGTTTTACCCCAGCCTCCAGTCCCGCCAAGACGGAAACTAAAGCAATCAGGGTAATGCCAATCACCAGCAGCACCTGCATGGCGGTATCTTGCGGCAGGCCAAACAGGT
>SKGJ01000287.1 GCA_007117525.1 Alkalimonas sp. | reverse complement strand
TGCAGTTGGGGAGTCCTGTGAGCGGTAACCCTCCCCTCTAAGGAACCAAGCGGTTGGCCCAGGCTCAAATGGGACAGTGCCGACGGTTCAAACCAAAGGAGTTTTTGATGGAAAAAATTCTGCAAAGCAGCCGCATTCTGGTGATTTTGACTATTGTGGTCTGTGCCGCTTCGGCCTGTCTGCTCTATGCCGCCAGCGTTTCCATTGTGTATGGCGTGATAGTCGATACGGTGGTTCAGATCCCTGTTAAAGCGGATGAAGGCAAGCGCTTGGCTGTCAAGCTGCTAAAAGTACTGGATACGCTGCTGATTGCACTAACCTTTCAGATCATTGCTTCAGCCTTGTATCGACTTTTTTTGACCAAAACAGTCGAGCAAGACAAAGGCTTGCTAAAAGCACTGGACATCAAAAGCTTTCACGACCTGAAAATTACCCTGATGCAGGTCGCCTCGGTGATTCTGGTGATTTTGTTTCTGGAGCAAGCGGTGGAGGTGGGCGCAACACTGGAAACCCTGTACTTTGGCCTGGCCATTGGCTTTGTGGTGTTAACCTCGATGATTGCCGCCCGCTTGATGAATCATTAAGGCTTGCTGTGAATGACTGGTTTCTGAGGATAAACCAAGGGGCTAAGCTACTTTCCAACTTAGGGTGAGATCGTTTTACCAGAGTCTATTGAACAAGAGTCGATGAATCACTATGATTAACTTTGAATCATAATTAATCAGCAGGGGCATGACTTATGAAAAGCAATAGCTCAACTTCAGAAACCAAGGTTTTGACAGCTCATGTGCCTTTACCGCTGGCCGAGAAAGTTGACCAACTGGCAAACCGACTGGAGCGTTCACGCGGCTGGATCATTAAACAAGCCCTGGCTGCCTGGGTTGCTCAGGAAGAAGAGCAGGATCGTCTGACACGCGAGGCACTGGCGGATGTAGAGGCTGGCCGGGTGATTGACCATCAGGCAGTGCAGGCCTGGGCGGAAAGCCTTGCTACCGAGCACCCTTTACCACTGCCCCGATGATGGAGCTGAAGTGGACCAGTAAGGCACTGTCTGATGTGGTGCGGCTGTATGATTTTCTGGCGCAAACCAATCCGCTCGCGGCGGCACGTGCAGTTCAGTCATTGACCGGAGCACCCTCTTGCTTACGCAGTAATCCTCGTCTTGGTGAACAGTTGTTTCAATTCGAACCTCGCGAAGTCAGACGAATATTTCTGGCAGAGTACGAAGTTCGCTATGAAATCCTTGATGCAACCATTTACATCCTCAGGCTGTGGCATACCAGGGAGCATCGCTAGCCAACAACTTTGGAACCAGCAGTACCCGCTGTACTTTGTGCGTTTACACAGCAACTGACATGCACAACCGCCAGCCCCTCACCCGGTTCAACCTTTGCCAACCGTAAATTATCCGATCTATCTGGTACTGCTTTTCCAGCAACGGTATGCTACCTCTGATTTTTTGCAAAATAACAACAATCAGGAACAGGAGCATTCTATGTCAAAACTCTTCAGCGCCTTAGCAGCCAGCTCGTTGCTGCTGATGGGATCGGCGCTGGCCGAGCGTCAGCCGCGCGAGGTCAGTGAACGCGAAGCCTGGGAGCTGCATTCCCGCGTCATCACACTGGATACCCATGTCGATATTGGCCGCGGCTATGCCACACCACAGTTGGATCCGGGTGTGATGACCCGGGCTCAGGTCGATTTACCCAAAATGCGGGCCGGTGGTCTGGATGCCGCTTTTTTCATTGTCTACGTGGCCCAGGGCAGCTTAACCGAGCAAGGCTACGCCAATGCCCGCCAGCGCGCTGAAGACAGCTACCAGGCCATTAAACGGATGACCCGGGCCTATCGCGACCAAATCGGTCTGGCCCGCACCGCCGATGAAGTGGAAGCCTTGCATGCCGCGGGCAAGCTGGTAGCGCTGATTGGCATGGAAAACGCTTACCCGCTGGGCACCAGCGTCGATGAAATCCCACTTTGGGCCGAACGCGGTGTCCGCTATGTCGGCATTACCCACATGGGCAACAATCAATTCGGTGGCAGCTCCAACCCACGGCTGGATCAAGGCGATAAACCGGATCAGGGTTTAACCGACTTAGGTCGTGAACTGGTTAAAAAACTGAACGATTACGGCATCATGGTGGATATTTCCCATGTTGGTAAACGCAGCTCGCTGGAAGCCATGGCATTGTCCCGTGCGCCGGTCATTGCCTCGCATTCCGGCGTGACCGGTGTGCACCCAAACCTGCGGAACCTGGATGATGAGCAGCTTGATGCCATCAAAGCCAATGGCGGTGTGGCGCAAATGGTGGCGTTTCGCAGCTATGTCGCAGCAGTTGACCCACGCATTCAGCGCGGCCAGGACGAATTGCGGCAGCGCTATTTGTCAGCCGGCTGGAGCGGTGCCAGCGATGCCGATGTCAAGGCGTACATGGACGGACTGGCCGAGCTGCGCCGCACCTACCAGGATGTGACCTTAGCCCAGTTTATCGATCACATCGATTACGCTGTCGATCGCATCGGCATTGAGCATGTCGGCATTGTGTCGGATTTTGATGGCGGCGGCGGGGTTGAAGGTTGGGATGATGCCACCGAAACCATCAACGTCACCTGGGAGCTGATGCGCCGCGGATACAGCGAAGACGAGATCCGCGCACTCTGGTCCGGCAATGTGCTGCGGGTGATGCGGGCGGTCGAAGCCGCAGCCAAGCACTAAAACGGCCCCCCCCTTGGGTCGCGGGGAGACTGGTTCTCCCCGCTTTCAGAAACTCATTAGAATATTTCATGTAAAGTCTAACTGACAGTACTGGTGCGACTTTGCAACCGTAACCTGCCCTGACCAGTTTCAGCATGACTTACAGCCTGACCACCTTTGGTATACAATCGGACTATTCTGTCTGAATTCACTTTATTTTACTTATGATTATCAGCGCCTTCGATATGTTCAGCATTGGCATTGGCCCGTCCAGCTCGCACACCGTGGGCCCGATGCGGGCTGCCTACCAGTTCACCGAGCACTTAAAACAAGCTGGGCTTTTGTCGCAAGTCAGCCGCCTGAAAGTCGAGCTCTATGGCTCTTTGGGCCAGACCGGCATCGGCCACGGTACCGGCAAAGCAGTGATTCTGGGGTTAAGTGGTTATTTGCCGGAAAGCATTGACCCGGACCTGATCCCAGCACTGCTGGAGCAGGTGCACAAAGAGCAAAGCTTGCAGCTGGGCCAACAGCAGGCGGTGAAGTTTCCACGTGAAGGCGCCATTACTTTTCATCGCCGCAAAACCTTAAAAGAGCACTCCAACGGCATGGAGCTGGTGGCTTGGGATGGCGACACCGAGTTGCTGCGCGAAGTCTACTTTTCCATTGGCGGTGGCTTTATTGTCAAGGCCGAGGACTTTGCCCGTGAAAAAGAAGCGGCCAGCCAGTTTGCTGCCGACAATCCGCCGCCCTTTCCGTTTGAAAGCGCCACCGA
Source organism: Alkalimonas sp. (assembly GCA_007117525.1). Classification (GTDB taxonomy): domain Bacteria; phylum Pseudomonadota; class Gammaproteobacteria; order Enterobacterales; family Alteromonadaceae; genus Alkalimonas; species Alkalimonas delamerensis. The sequence continues at coordinate 463 of SKGJ01000287.1, read as the reverse complement.
GTTGCTGGCTCTGTGCAAAGAGCACGGATTGTCGATTGCCAGCCTGATGCTGGAAAATGAAAAAGTGCTGCGCAGCCCAGAGCAAATCAAAAACGAGCTGTTTCATATCTGGCAAACCATGCGCGATTGCATTGAGCGCGGCATTCGCACCGAGGGCGTCTTGCCCGGTGGGCTTAAGGTAAAGCGCCGGGCGCCGTCTTTGTACCGACGGCTCAGTGTGGAAAAAAGCTCGGATCCTTTGCAGGTAATGGATTGGGTGAATCTGTTTGCCCTGGCGGTGAACGAAGAAAACGCGGCTGGTGGCCGGGTGGTCACGGCCCCCACCAATGGTGCCGCCGGTATTATTCCGGCTGTCTTGATGTATTACGACAAGTTTATTCAGCCGGTTACTGCTGACATTGCCGTGCGTTACCTGCTGACAGCCGCTGCCATTGGCATTTTGTACAAAAAGAATGCTTCGATT
>SKGJ01000333.1 GCA_007117525.1 Alkalimonas sp. | reverse complement strand
GCGTAGGACGCGATCAACAGAATTTCAAAGAACACGAACAGGTTGAACAAATCCCCGGTCAGCACAGCGCCATTTAAACCCAGCAACTGAAACTGGATCAGGGCATGAAAATGCGCCCCTTTGCGATCATCGCCGACACAGGCATACAAGGTGCTGAACAAGGCCAGGCCAGCCAGCAGCAACAGCATCAGGGCACTGAGCTGATCCAGCACCAGCACAATGCCAAAGGGTGGCTGCCAATTGCCCAGCTGGTAGAAAAAGTACTCGCCACTCAGCGCCTGCTGCATCAATAACAACGCCACCAACAACTGCCCCAGAATACTGAGCAGGCTGACGGCGCGTTGCGGCCGCATGTCGAGGCTGTGCAGGAAAATCAGCACGGCACCGGCAAACAAAGGGATCAGGATGGGTAAAATCATCAGGTGCATGATCAGATGGGCTCCTCTTCTTTATCGACCCCATCGACATGGTCATTGCGCAGCTCCAGCGCCGAGCGCAGCGCCAGCGCCACCACAAAGGCGGTCATTGCAAAGCTGATGACAATGGCTGTCAGCACCAAAGCTTGCGGCAAAGGATCGGCATGCTGCTCGGCCGCGCCAATCACCGCCGGTGCATTGCTGTGCAAACGTCCCATACTGAACAAAAACAAATTGACCGCATGCGACAGCATGGTCAGGCCAAGCACCACAGAAAAAGTGCGGGGCCGTAGCACCAGGTAGACGCCGCAGGTGGTTAATACGCCCAGCATCAGGGCCACCAGAATTTCCATCAGCCGATCTCCTTACCCGGACCATGAATGGTCATCAGTCGGCCCATATTGGCCAAAATAAGCATGGTCGAACCCACCACAGTGGCGTAGACCCCAAGGTCAAACAACAGCGCGGTTGCCAGCTCAAACTTTCCAATCAGCGGCAACTCGAAGTAACTGAACCAGGTGGTCAGGAAGGGGTGATCAAACCACAGGCTGCCAAGACCGGTCAGACCGGCAATCAGCAAACCCGCCCCGATCAAAGGCCGGAACTGCGTCAGCATCCGCACCTGAGCCCAGCGTATGCCGCACGCCACGTATTGCAGGCTTAAAGCCGCAGCAGTGATAAGGCCGGCGATAAAGCCGCCGCCCGGCAGGTTGTGCCCCCGCAAGAAAATGTAGGCCGACACCAGCAAAGCCATCGGCAGCAAAGGCCTGGCCAGGGTGCGCAGAATCAGCGGGTAAGGCTGGGCATAGCCATGCCAGGCATCGATGTGTTCGGCACTGGGAGTATGGCCCTTTAACCGCAGGTTGCGGGTGAGCGCAAAGACTGCCAGTGCGGCGATGGCCAGCACGGCAATTTCGCCCAGCGTATCAAAGCCACGAAAATCGACCAGAATCACATTGACCACATTGGTGCCGCCACCGCCTGGCACACTGTTGGCTAAAAAGTAGTCGGAAATGGTCTGCTGCGGCCGGGTCATCACGGCAAAGCTCAGCACCCCCACCCCAATGCCGGCGATGGTGGCCACCACCGCATCGCGTTTCGCCCGGTAGCGCACTTTTTCTTTTGGTGAGCTTTGCGGCAAAAACGACAGCGCCAGCATCATGATGAAAATGGCCATCACTTCCACCGAGAACTGGGTCAGCGCCAGATCGGGCGCCGAGAAGCGGGCAAAGCCAACCGTAATCAACAAGCCGGTGGCACCGGTAAACAGCAAGGCAATCAGCCGCTGCCGGTGCAGCACCGCCACCGCGACCGCCATCACCATCAGCAGCACCAGGGCACCGGCCGACATCGGGTCGACCGGCATCAATGCCAGCTCGCCGCGCCATTGCTGCAGCTGCAGCAGCGGCCAGCTGGTAAAAAGCAGCGCCGTCAGCACCAGGTAGATCACGTAGCGCTGCAAAGAGCCATTTTCTACCAGATGCACCCCCTGCTGCGAGCGCTCAATCAACCAGCTCATCCAGCTTTCAAAGATGTCTTTGGCATCCACCGTCGGCAAGGAATCGTGCCAGGCAAAAAGTGCCTTACGGGTACTGTACAGGGCCAGGCCGCCGGCAAAGGTCAGGATGGAAATGCCGGTCAGCCAAGGGTACTGCTGCAGCACCGCCAAGTCGTAACGGCTGAAGTCGCTGGCCAGGGCCACATTGCCCTGCGCGGCCTGCACCACCGGCTCCACCAGCTGATGGAGCACCACTTCCGGCCAAAAGCCAATCCATAAACACAGCGCTGCAAAACAGGCCAGCGGTAGATAGACCCAGCCGCTGATGGCAGGCAAAGGCCAGTTCGGGATATCCTGGGGTTTGCCATTGAAAAAGGTATTGTGAAACAGTCGGATGGCATAACCCACCGAGAAAGCCGCCCCCAGAATGGCCAGCGCCGGAATCAACCAGGACAACCAGCCGGCACCCCCGCTTTGAAAACTTTCAACGATAAAGAGTTTTTTGCTGAAATAACCATTTAAATAGGGTAAGCCGGCCATGGCAGCGGTCGGAATAAAGCTGAGCACCGCCAATAGCGGGTAATGCCGGGCCATGCCGTTGATTTGCCGCAGATCGCGAGTGCCAGCAGCTTTGTCGATGCTGCCCGCCATCATAAAGAGCGGCGCTTTAAAGAGTGCGTGGTTGATCAGGTGAAACACCGCCACCGTTAGAGCGGCTTCGGTGCCAAAGCCCAGCAGCAAGGTGATCAGGCCCAGATGACTGATGGTGGAGTAAGCCAGCAAGCCTTTCATATCGTGCATAAAGATGGCGACAAAAGACCCCACCAGCAGGGTGATAAAGCCAATCGCCACCACCCAGTAGAACCAGCTCTCAGTGCCACTGAACACCGGGTAGAGCCGCATCATCAAGAAGATGCCGGCTTTGACCATGGTGGCTGAGTGCAAATAAGCCGATACCGGTGTCGGCGCCGACATGGCATGGGGCAACCACAAGTGAAACGGAAATTGCGCCGACTTGGTAAAGACACCCAGCAAAAACAGGCCCAGGATCCAGGGAAAGCTGCTGTGCTGCTGCAACAGCTCAGCCTGGGCCAGAATCTCACTGATTTGCAGACTGCCAGCCACCGATCCCATCAGCAAAATAGCAGCCAGCAAGGCCAGGCCGCCGCCGCCGGTAATAAACAACGACAAGCGGGCGCCGCGGCGTGAAATCCGCTTCTGACCGTAAAAGCCGATCAGCAAGAAGGAGATCAGGCTGGTCATCTCCCAGAACACCAGCATAAACAGCAGGTTTTCCGACAACACAATGCCGAGCATCGCCATCATAAAGCCCAGAATCATCGCAAAAAAGCGGGGAGCATCCGGCTTGCCGGCAAAATAGTGATGGGCGTAAAAAATCACCGCCAGGCCAATGCCGCTAATCAGCGCCACAAAAAGCGCCGCCAGCGCATCCAGTCGCAGCGACAACGACAAACCCAGCGTGGGTATCCAGTCAAAATGCCACAGCAAGACCCCACCCTGCAGCACCGCAGGCAACAGCGGCAGCAGCAGCCATAGAATCAGTGCAGGTGCCAGCAAGGTTGCGCTTACCGCAGCGCGCGGAAAACGGCGCAGCAGCACAGGAGCCGGCAACAAAACCAGTGGCAGCAGTAGTATTAGCAATAGCGTCATGTCACAAGGATCTCAGGCTGGAGGTTGGCCAAAAAAACGCAAAAAGAATGCGACACCCGCAGCACCTGACATGCAGCTTTTGCATCCGTCGGCGGCAGAAAAAACAAGGGTCACGGGCTTTTTGGTTTGGCGGCGCTATTGTCCTGCATTCTGGTCTCAGATTCAATTCTACCTTAGTTGAATTTTGGCCATCTACACATCTTTTTTTGCATACCCCAAAAGAATCGTCCTGATTTAGGAAAATAATGCCTCTGTTCACCTCCGCAAATGGTTTGCGAAATACGTCCAAGCCGTTATCATTAGGATTCAATGATATCGGAGCCGGTATGAACACCACGGGGAAACTGCTAT
>SKGJ01000026.1 GCA_007117525.1 Alkalimonas sp. | reverse complement strand
TTCACCAGTTTTGGGGTTACGCCCCGGCCGCTCATTTTTGACACGGAGATCAAAGTTACCAAAGCCAGACAACTTCACTTGTTCGCCAGCTTCCAGCGCTGAGCGAATTTCTTCAAAAAAAGCTTCCACGATCAGTTTGGCATCGCGTTTACTGATACCGAACTTGGTAAATAAACGCTCCGCAATATCTGCTTTGGTCAGTGCCATGGTTAATCCCTCAGCGTTGCATTGAACTCGTCTTTCAGCGCCGCTACCACCTGATCAACAACCTGCTGGATGTCTTTATCCTCAAGGGTTCGCGCACTATCCTGTAACGTCAAAGCGATGGCAAGCGACTTGCAACCTTCTGCCACACCCTGCCCGCTATACACGTCAAATAATTTTAGGCCAACCAGTTGATTTCCGCCAACTTTTTTTATAGTAGCAAGAATATCAGCAAAACGCACATCGGATTTGACCACAATGGCTAAATCCCTGCGGTTGGCTGGGTAACGCGATAACTCCTGGCTTTGCACGATGGCGCGCTCTCCAAGTGCTGCCAGCTCCAACTCAAACAGGTAGCATTCGCCTTTGATGCCGAGCTTGCGCTTCGCCTCGGGGTGCAAGGCGCCAAGCCAGCCGACATGCTGGCCCTGGCATCGTACTTCGGCGGTCTGGCCGGGGTGCAAGGCACTGTGCTCTGCTGGCACAAACTCAAAACGCTCGCTATCGGAGCAGGTTGCCAACACTGCTTCCAGATCGCCTTTGGCATCAAAAAAGTCATAGGGACGTTCGGTCAGGTTCCAATGCCCTTGCCCCAAACTTCCGACCAAGACACCGCCCAACACCGCAACCTGACGAACACCATTGTCAGCAGCCGCATCCGGCACAAACTTCAAGCCTGACTCAAACAACCGCAGCTGCAATTGCTGGCGATTTTGATTGGCCAGCACCGTTTGCAGCAAACCAGGCCAGGTGCTTAGTCGCATGGCAGACATATCCACTGAAATCGGATTTGGCAACACCAGCGCTTCGCTGCCGGGATACAGCAACTGCTGCACTTTCGGATCGACAAAGCTGTAGGTAATGGCTTCCTGGTAGCCACGGTCGACCAGCAGTTGGCGCAAACGACTGAGCTGAATTTCAGCTTCAGAAAACCGGCGCATGGTCAGGTGCGCAGTCGGGGCTTCATTGGGAATTTGGTTGTAGCCATAGACACGCGCCACCTCTTCAATCAAATCTTCCGCAATGGCAAGATCAAATCGCCAGGACGGCGTTTGCACCAACCAGCCATCGTCGAATGGTTGAACGTCCAATCCCAGCTGACGCAAAATGCGCTCAACAGTATCCGGTGCAATGGTAACACCCAGCAATTTGTTCAACTGCCTGGCCGTCAGCTGAATGCGGTTGGCTTGAGGCAAGTGAGCTTCACTGACAGACTCCACCACAGGGCCGGCTTCGCCTCCGACAATAGCCAGCAACAAAGCAGTCGCGCGTTCCATTGCCTGACGCTGCAAAGCAGGATCAACTCCGCGCTCATAACGGTGGGAGGCATCGGTATGCAGGCCATACTGCCGTGCCTTACCCGCCATGGCGTTTGGCGCAAAAAAGGCGCTTTCCAGGAAAATATCGCGGCTTTGCTCAGTGACGCCGCTGTGCAGACCGCCAAAAATACCAGCCATGGCCAGTGGTTTCTGCTGATCGGCTATCAATAAAGTCCCTGCGAGCAGGCAGACTTCGGAGCCATCCAACAGCACCATTTTTTCGTCTGGCTTGGCGTAGCGTACCTGAATATCACCGTCAATTTTTGCCAGATCAAAGGCATGCATTGGATGCCCCAACTCCAGTAATACATAGTTGGTGACATCCACCACAGGATCAATCGAACGAACGCCTGAGCGGCGCAATTTTTCAACCAGCCAAAGCGGACTGGCAACGCCGGGGTTAATGTTGCGGATAACCCGCCCCAGATAACGTGGGCAAGCCTCTGCGGCCTCTAACCGGATTTGACGTTGCGCATCGTGTACCGGTGGCACCGCCGCATAAACCGGTGCTTTGAAATCCATCGCATTTAAGGTGGCGACTTCACGCGCCAACCCCAGTAAACCAAGGCAGTCAGCCCGGTTCGGTGTTAAGTCCACTTCGATGGTGACATCGTCCAACTGCAAGTACTGACGAATGTCCTGCCCGACAGGCGCATCAGCCGGTAGCTCGACAATGCCATCCGACTCCTCGGCCATGCCAAGCTCAGATAAGGAACACAACATCCCCATCGAAGGTTGACCACGCAGCTTGGCTTTTTTAATTTTGAAATCACCAGGCAGTGCTGCACCCACTTTTGCCACGGCGACCTTCAGGCCAAGGCGGCAGTTGCTGGCGCCACAGACAATATCCAAAGGCGTTTCATCCCCGACATCGACCTTGGTCACTTGCAACTTATCGGCATCGGGGTGTTGAGCACAGGCAATCACCTCGCCGACCACCACACCACTGAACTGACCAGCAACCGGTGTCACCGCATCCACTTCCAAACCGGCCATCGACAATTGCTCAGACAGGGCCTCGGTGCTTACTGCCGGATTGACCCATTCACGTAACCAACTTTCACTAAACTTCATGTCAATCGATCCTGCTTATCTGAACTGTTTGAGGAAGCGCACATCATTTTCAAAAAATGCGCGTAAATCAGTGACGCCGTAGCGCAGCATGGTCAGGCGCTCTACCCCCATACCAAAGGCAAAGCCGCTGTATTTGGTCGGGTCAATACCCACAGACTTCAGCACATTAGGGTGCACCATACCGCAGCCGAGCACCTCGAGCCATTTGCCATTTTTGCCCATCACGTCCACTTCAGCGGAAGGCTCCGTAAAGGGAAAGAAAGATGGACGAAAACGCACTTGCAGCTCTTCTTCAAAGAAGTTTTGCAGGAAGTCATGCAAAATGCCTTTCAGCTCGGTAAAGCTGACGTCGGTATCCACCATCAGGCCTTCAACCTGATGAAACATCGGCGTGTGGGTTTGATCGTAATCGTTGCGGTAGACGCGCCCCGGCGAAATAATGCGCAACGGTGGGGCTTCAACTTCCATGGTGCGAATTTGCACGCCAGAGGTTTGAGTACGCAGCATCAACTTCGGATTGAAGTAAAAGGTATCGTGATCCGCCCGCGCCGGGTGATGTTCCGGGATATTCAACGCATCAAAATTGTGGAAATCGTCTTCAATTTCCGGCCCTTGCTTGACGCTGAAGCCCAACTCGGAAAAGAAGCTTTCAATGCGCTCTATGGTGCGGGTTACCGGATGAAGCCCACCGGTTTCAAGCCGGCGCCCCGGCAAGGTGACATCAATACGCTCGCTGGCCAGCTTGGCAGCCAACTGGGCCTGTTGCAACTGGTCGCGCTTATCGTTCAATAACTGCTGCACCTGTTGCTTCAGCTGATTAATGTGCTGACCGGCTTCTTTACGTTGCTCGGGGTCCATTCCACCCAGCGACTTAAGCAACTCGGTGATACGGCCTTTTTTGCCCATAAAGTCGACCCGAACCTGTTCCAGTGCTGCAATGTCCTCACTGGACTGGATGGCTTGTGTCGCCTGTTCTAACAATGCATTCAGCTCCATCGTTTCCTCAGCTTCTTTGTCAATAAATTCTCATTCATCGTCAGCCAACACGGCTTTGACAAATGGAATGGTAATTTTCCGTTGATGGACAATACTGGCTTGATCCAGCGTGTCCAAAATGGCCAGCAAAGCACGAATATCGCGTTGCTGGCGGTTCAGTAAATAACGTGCCACATCGCTGCTTAATTCCATACCACGAAGATGGGCTTTGTGTTGCAGCAGCTGCTGTTTGTCGGCATCACTTAGCAGCCGCAATTGAAAACTGGTGCATGCCTGCAGTCGTGATACCAAATCCGCCAATTGAAACCCCAGTTGCGCGGGAGCCTGATTCGCGACGATGATCAGACA
>SKGJ01000226.1 GCA_007117525.1 Alkalimonas sp. | reverse complement strand
GCCAGATTGTCGTTATCGCCCAGTTTTAACTCGGCGGTGGCGACACTGTCGTTTTCATTGATAATCGGCAGCACCTGATGCGCCAACAGGGTGCGTAGCGTATTTTCAATGTTCAGGTAGCGACGGCGGTTGTGAAAATCGTCGTGGGTTAGTAGCAGCTGACCACAGTGGCAATCGAGCAGGTTTTGCCACAGCTGCATCATCTGATACTGGCCCACCGAGGCCATGGCTTGTTTCACCGGAATAGGCAACGGCTGATGGGAAAATGCAATGGCGCTGCGCCCGGCCGCCACACTGCCAGACGAAACCAGCACCACTTCGATGCCTCTGGTTCGGCACTCGCTGATAAAGCGCGCCAAGGTCAGCAAATAGCGGGTCGAGCACCCTTTGCCCTCCGGTGCGATTAACGCACTGCCTACTTTTAACACCAAACGCCGCCAAGTCTGCCCCAACATAGCCATTGCTCATTGTTGAAATTGTGCTCTGATTATAATTTTGGATGGCCATATGTCTATTTATTTTGGTGGCCCGATGAAAAAATAGTTCAGCCATGATTCAGCTTGTGGGATTATCCTGCTCATTATAAGTCAAAGGAGTTTGTGCAAATGAAATCGAAGCTTGTGATGATTGGCGTATTGGCTGGCAGCGTCTCGATGGGCGGCCTGGTGGGTTGTGCCAGTACCGACAACCAAAATACCGCCCGTGGCGCTGCCATTGGTGCTGTGGCTGGCGCGATTGCCGGCAAGGCCACCGCCAACCGCAGCAACAAACGGATGGTGATTGGTGCCGCTGTTGGTGCCCTGGCCGGTGCGGCTGTGGGCAGCTACATGGACAACCAGGAAAAAGCGCTGCGCGAAGAGTTAAGTGGTACTGGCGTCCAGGTCCATCGTGAAGGCGACAACTTGCGGTTGGAAATCCCTTCTCAGTTGACCTTTGCCATTAACCGGGCGGATATCCAGCCGCAGCTGTATCCGGTGCTGAACGACATTGCCCGGGTACTCAGCAATTACGATAAAACCATGCTGATTATCTCCGGCCATACCGACGATACCGGGCCGTACGATTTCAACATGCGTTTATCCTTGCAGCGGGCGGAAAGTGTCAGCAGTTATCTGACGGCGCAGGGTGTGTTGCCCATCCGGATGGAAACCCAGGGTTTTGGCCCGACCTACCCGATGGTGCCCAATACCTCGGAAGCCAACCGGGCACTGAACCGCCGGGTGGAAATTCATATCGAGCCGGTGACCGAAGGCTAATGCCTGAACCACAAAAAAACCTGCCGCGGCAGGTTTTTTTGTGGGGCTACTTGGGTCGACCCCCTTATTTTTGCCCGGCAAAAGCCTTTTGTACAAAGTTGGGCAATGCCATCGCTGCTTTGTGAATGTCGACATTGTAGTAGTCGGTATTCAGCTCGGCTGCAGCCGCATCGGCTTCGCGGAAGCCGTCAAATCCTTCGGCTTTCCGTGCCAGGGTGCAGGTCCACCAGCCGGATGGGTAAATCATCTGCGGGAAATTCAGCGTCTGCAGTGCTGCAAAGCCGGCATCCAGCATGGCCTGGCGCATATCGGTCAACAGCTGCAGGTGAATCAGAGGCGACTCGCTCTGTTGCACCAGAATACCGCCCGGGCGCAGTGCATTCAGGCAGCTTTGGTAAAAGGCGCGGTTAAACAAGCCTTCACCCGGCCCGACCGGATCGGTCGAGTCGACAATCACCACATCAATCGATTCTGCTACAGCTTCGCGCATAAATTTAATGCCATCGTCAAATAAGATGGTGGAACGTGGGTCATTGTTGGAAGCACAAAGCTCGGGAAAGTGCTTTTCGGCCATCCGGGTGACCTGCTCGTCGATGTCGATTTGGTGCACGCTTGCCACGCCCGGGTGCTTTAACACTTCGCGCAGGGTGCCGCAGTCGCCACCGCCGATGATCACCACATTTTTCGGGCTTGGGTGGGTGAACAGTGCCGGGTGGCTCATCATTTCGTGGTAGAGGAAATTCTCACGGGTGCTGACCATGGTGCAGCCGTCAATCACCATCAATTTGCCAAAGTGGGTGGTGTCATAAATTTCAATGTGCTGGAACGGCGATTGCACTTCATCCAGCTTGGCGGTAATGGCCAGGCCAAAGGCACTGCCACTGGGCTCAAAGACTTCGGTAAACCATTGTTGTGTATCCAGACCAGACATTGTCGTCCCCTTTGTTTGTTCCCATCCTGAGCGCAGGCTCGCGATTGGGCAGTGGTGTATCGGCTGCATTGCATTTTAGGGCCGTTATTTTGCCTGCATTGCGCCTTTCAGACAAATTTTTGATCGCATTTTGCTGCAACTGGCCGTGATAGCGCTTAAAATAGAACTATTGCCGCGAATACTGTTCCATACAGCATTCGCTTTCTTTTTTCTGCTGTGATGACAGGATAAGGATCCACCATGATTGACTGGGGTACCGAAAAAGCACGTTCCATCTACAATGTCGCTACCTGGAGTGAAGGGTACTTTGATATCAACTCCAAAGGAGAGTTGGTGGCCTACCCCGATCAGGATCACTGCAAACCCGGTATTCACTTTCCGGAGCTGGTGCAGCGCTTCAAAGATGAAGGCCTGACCTTGCCGGTGCTGGTGCGCTTTACCGATATTTTGCAGCACCGCATCGATTCCCTGATCACCGCTTTTCAAAAGGCCAAGCAGGAAAAAGAGTACCTGGGTCAGTACACCGCTGTTTATCCGATCAAGGTGAACCAGCAGTACTCGGTGGTGAAAAAACTGCTCAGTCACGACAGTGGCACCGTGGGGCTGGAAGCCGGCAGTAAGCCAGAGCTGATGGCCATTCTTGGGGTGTCCGACAAGCCTCTGAGCATTGTCTGCAATGGCTACAAAGACAGTGAGTTTCTGCGGCTGGCGACCATTGGCCAGATGATGGGCCATAAGGTCTACATCGTGGTGGAAAAGCTGTCGGAGCTAAAAACCCTGCTGCGTGAAATCGACCAGCTGGGCGCAGCGCCTTACATTGGCATTCGCATCAAGCTGAACTCCATTGGCAAAGGCAAATGGCAAAACACCGGTGGCGAGAAAGGCAAATTTGGCCTCACCGCTACCCAGGTGCTGCAGGCCATTGAGGTGCTCAAAGAAGCTGGCAAGCTCGACTTGCTGCAACTGGTGCATTTTCATATCGGCTCGCAAATTGCCAACATTCGCGATATCCACAATGCCATTCGTGAGTGTGCCCGCCACTACGCCGAGCTGCGCACCTTGGGGGTGCCGATTGATACCGTCGATGTGGGCGGTGGCCTGGGGGTGGATTACGAAGGCTCGCGCTCACGCTCGACCTGCTCGATGAACTACACCATGCACGAGTATGCCCGCAATGTGGTCAATGGGTTAAAAGAAGTTTGCGATGAGTACGACTTGCCGCATCCAAACATTATCTCCGAGTCTGGCCGGGCGATGACCGCCCACCATGCGGTGCTGGTGACCGATGCCATTGATATTGAGCGGGCGCCGGGGCTGAAGTACCTTCCGGAGCCGGGTGAGGATGCGCCATCGGTGGTGCTGGGGCTGTGGGATGCCTACACCAATGTCACGCCACGCACAGCGGTCGAGGCTTATCACGATGCGGTGCATTATTTCAGCGATGCCCATACCCAGTACGTGCATGGCTTGCTCAGCTTGCAGGACTGGTCCTTGTTGGAGCAAATTTACTTTGCCACCATCAACCGGGTGCGCGATAACCTGGATTTAAGCTCGCGCTCACACCGCGCCATTCACGACGAGTTGAATGAAAAGCTGGCCGACAAGCTGTTTGTCAACTTCTCGCTGTTTCAATCGATGCCGGATGCCTGGGGCATTGATCAGCTGTTTCCGGTGATGCCGCTGGAGCGGATGCACGAGCCACTGGATCACCGCTGCATCATTCAGGACATCACCTGCGACTCCGACGGCATGCTCAAAAGCT
>SKGJ01000337.1 GCA_007117525.1 Alkalimonas sp. | reverse complement strand
GGTGCAAGGGGATGCCCGGCCGGGCGATCAGCTGCTGATGCAACCGAAACCAGGAGTGCAGCTGAGACTGCTGATCCGCCACCAACAAGGTTCGACTGCCCGGAAGTAAAGTCGCTGCTTGCCAGTCGCTCAGCATCAGCTGGCCCTGCAAACTGAGTTGCCAATCCTCGTTCAGTCGCTGGTACCAGCGAAAACGGCCATCGGCGTGCAACTGCACCCGCTCATCCAGGCCATTGTCCAGCCAAAGCGGGCCGCTGTCAGACTGGCGACGTTTTGCTTCGACCTGATAGCTGTCGGGCATGGATGACTCTGCTGCGGACTGCGCACTGATACTGGCGGGTTGAAATAAGGGCCATACCTGCCAGACTAAAAAAACAAAGATGATGGCAAACGCCAGAAGAACGCTGTAACCAACCAGAGTCACCAACCATCGGCTGAAGCAGTCCCGACTTTGTCTAGTCCACATGCAGCGCCTCCGTTAATCGCTGCCATAAGTCGGCTCGAGTGTCCAAAGGCATAGCCTCAAATCCATGCCGCACCGCCAGCTGTTGCCCGGTTTCGGATAGCACCAGCTGCATAAAAGCCAGTTCCGCTGGCCCTGGCCCCAACACCGGATGCGCATTTAAATAAATGTACAAAGTGCGCTGCAAAGCGATCGGCTGCTGATCCTGCATCAGCGGCACGGTTTTAACAGCAGCGCTTTGGTGCCGGGTCCCGGCAATACCAATGCCATTCTCTGCCAGAGCCACCGCCTGAATTACGGCTGCGGCACCGGGCAACTCATGCACTTCTGGCTTAAAGTCGCCATGGCAAAGCAGTCGCTGCTTTAAAAAGCCATAGGTACCGGATGCCGAGTTGCGGCCAAACAGACTGATACTGCGATGTCCCAGTGGCAAGGCTATCCCCAGTTCAGACCAACGGCGGATAGACCGCCCTGGCTGACACTGTGGCTCGGCTGAAAACAACGACTCCAACTCAGCAAGCTCTATCGATAGCAACGGATTGCTGCGATGGACATAGACTGCCAGACTTTCCAGTGCGACCGGTATTTCCAGTGGCGGATACCCATGCACCCGCTCAAAATGCTGGCGCTCGGTCTGCGTCATGGGCCGGCTCATTGGCCCAAGGTTGGCGGTCGACTCCGTTAAGGCTACCGCCGCCGTTGCTGAACCACTGGCTTGAATTTGCACATTGAGCCCAGGATGTTGCTGCATAAAGTGCAACGACCAGGCTTGCATCAGACTGTTCAAACTATCCGAGCCCGTGGACGTCAGATTGCCGGCAAGTTGGCCCGGTGACACCCTGGCCAGGTCATCACTCAGCGCCCGGAAAGTGGCACAGCAAAGCATAATGCCTAAACAAAAGGCAAGCAGCATGCTGCCAATACGCTGGTTCAAATGCCATTTTCTCCTGGATTGAATCTGGTTGTGAGGCAATCCAAGCACAAACACTGCGGCTTGGTTGGGAACATGCTGCTATAGTAGCACCGATGCCAGAGCTTGTTGACCTCTACGGAGCTGTTTTTGTCTGTACTGACGGCAGCTTACTTACAAAGCATCTAGCCTAGAACAAAAAAATCTCGGAGCCGCCTTTAATATTTTCGTCACAGGTCTACACTTAGGGGCAAGGAACCCCTGTTCCTAAAAAAATTAAAAACAACCACGACAACCGATGTGAATTAAAAGGAATCGCTATGAAGCAGTTGGTCCTGACCGTCATAGGACACGATAAATCAGGCCTGGTAGAGCAATTGGCTACTGTGGTCAATCAACACCATGGCAACTGGATGGCCAGTAACCTGAGTCATCTGGCTGGTTATTTTGCCGGTATTGTCCAACTCGAAGTTGCAGACACCGACTTAGCCGAGTTAACTGAGGCCTTGCAAGCCATTGCCGATCTGGATATCCACATTCATCATGGCATTGACAGCGATGGACAAAATCAGCAATTGCTAAAATTTGTCATCACCGGCAATGATCGCCCCGGCATCGTGCGGGAGCTGTCCTCGGTGATTAAACACAAGGGCACCAACATCATCCACTTTGAAAGCTCCAAGCAAAGTGCTCCTAACTGGGGCTCTCCCCTGTTCAATGCCATCGCCACCGTTGAACTGGCTCCAGGTTTAAGCCGTGATGAGGTGATAGCCGCGCTGGAAGCCATTGCCACCGATGTGGTGGTAGATGTTGAGACCGCCAGTTAAACTTTTCTGCAGCGGCTTCGGCCGCTTCATCCAACTGTCACAAAAATGCCATAGAGTACAACCATAGCTATCAGGAGCCGTGCTATGGATACCAACCCCTTTGACTCAGAACAGACTCATGTCCCGATGATCCCCCGCGAACTCAGCTGGCTGTCCTTCAACGGCCGGGTGCTGCAAGAGGCGGCCGATACCCGCAATCCAGCGATAGAGCGCTTGCGCTTTCTCGGCATTTACTCCAACAACATGGATGAGTTCTTTCGAGTACGGGTGGCCGATGTGAAACGCCGGATCTTATTGAAAAAGTACCAGGCCAGCCCGGACGAAGATGCCGAGCAATTGCTGCAGGACATTCAGCAAAAAGTGATTGAACAGGGCGAGCAGTTCAACCAAATCTACAAAGATATCCAGTTGGAGCTGCGCAAGCACAGCATTGAGCTGATTGACAACAGCCGGCTGACCGAACAGCAACTGGAGTGGATCCGCAGTTACTTTCGCAGTGAAGTCAAAAAGCACATCTCACCGATTATTCTTAGCAACGAAGAGCAGCGGCTGGCTCGCTCGCTGGAAGACAACACCACCTACTTATTCGTCGAAATGAGCGGTCAGGGTAAACCCGAATACGCCATTGTCGAAGTGCCCACTCAGGAGCTGTCTCGCTTTGTTGAGTTGCCACTGGAATTGAACACCCGCAAGAAAAACGGCCATTACCGCCGTCAATTGCTGCTGCTCGATGACATCCTGCTACTCTGTCTGGCCGACTTATTCAGTGGCTTTTTTGAGTTTGAACAGATCCAAGGCTACTCGCTGAAAATGACCCGGGATGCCGAGTACAACATCAGCGACACCCTGGATCAAAGCCTGTTGGATAAAATGTCAAAAGGGATCCGCCAACGGTTAAAATCCGAACCGGTACGGCTGGTGTACGACAAAGAGATGCCAGAGGCCATGTTGAAAGTGTTGCGCAAACAGCTGGGCACCAGCTCCGGCGACTCGCTGATCCCTGGTGGACGCTACCGCAACTTTAAAGACTTCATCGGCTTCCCCAACATGGGCCACCACAGCCTGGAGTTTGCCCCCTTACCGCCGCTGCCAAGCCCTGAGTTTGAGCAGCATGCCACCAGCTTCGATGCCATTCGCGCCAGCGATATCCTGCTGCATTACCCCTATCAGGATTTTGGCTATTTTACCGAGTGGATCCGTCAAGCCTCCTTTGATCCCAAAGTCAGCAGCATTAAGTTGACCATGTACCGGGTGGCCAAAAACTCCCGGGTGATCAGCTCCCTGGTCGATGCGGTGCGCAACGGCAAAAAAGTGGTGGTGGTGGTGGAGCTAAAAGCCCGTTTCGATGAAGAAAACAACATCAACTGGTCACGCCGCATGACCGAGGCGGGCATTCATGTGGTCTTTGGCCTGACCACACTGAAAATCCACTCCAAGCTCTGTTTAATTACCCGATTGGAACGTGGTAAAGCAATGCGCTATGCCCATATTGGCACCGGCAATTTCAATGAAAAAACCGCCCGTATTTACACCGATATGAGTCTCTTTAGCTGCCATCCGGAGATCACTGCCGAAGTGGATCAGGTGTTTGAGTTTATTGAGTACAGTTACCGCCCCTATCAGTTTCAGCACCTGATTGTCTCCCCAACCTGGAGCCGGCCCAGATTGGTGGCGCTAATTCAGCGGGAAATCGCCTTTGCCACCAGCGGGCGCAAAGCCGAAATTATTTTAAAAGTGAACAATCTGGTGGATAAAGAAATCATCGC
>SKGJ01000122.1 GCA_007117525.1 Alkalimonas sp. | reverse complement strand
GCCATCTTGGCAATCAAGTCAGGTTCATTGTCGACAAGGGCAGCGGCTTGCTGCAACAGCAGTGGGTAGTGATCAGCTTCGGTTGAACTCATGTCTCATATCTGAAAGGACAGCAGAACCCTAACATTACTTGGTTTGGCCGAAAAATTAAACCATTTCTTTACCAAAAGCTGGTTTTGACCGCACTGCTGCAGACAAATTAACCAGTCGGATGCGACTGGCTTTGCCAAGCCTTCGGATTTGCCGGGTAATAAAAGCTTGAAACCTGAGTTTGATGCTGAAAAAAGCGAGTATCTTTGTGCGGTAACTTCATAAAACCGCCGACCCCTTCACCGCTGATGAGTGGTACCTTACGTAAGATGCTGGCCAGTAAGGTTGCAAAATCTTGCTCTTTGGTCACATCCAGCAGCCGATAATAACTGTGGATCTTCATGTAAAGCGGAGTGACTTCGAAAATTAGACAGCCGGTATGGCGAATGCCATTCAGCTGTGCAATATCGTCCATAATGCTGTCCGGCAGGATCAGTTGCTCATCGGGATCCTTGCCATCTTCAAAGTAGGAGTGCTGCTTGCTGGAGGCATCACTGCTAAGTACCGGGGCTATCCGGTAGGGTAAAGTTGCATCCGCCGGAGGAGTAAAGGGCTGGTGCACACTGTCACGACTGATATGGATGGTATTGCGCGCATTAAATAGACAAGCTTTAAAAATACCGACCCGGCCAATGGCCTGCGCCAAACGGACCACATTGTTGACGGCCAGTGCAAATGCCGGCACCAGACTGTCGTCATAAAGATTCAGGCTGGAATCAATGTAGACCCCTTTGGGTTGCCAGTGAATCGCCAGGCCGCCGACCACCGGGTAACGCGCCAGCCGGCTTACCGCAGCAATAAAAGCTTTTTCGGTATCGCCCATGCCCTCCAGATAGTTTTTGTAGTAACGCTCCAGTTGGGCATCGTCCACCAGACCAATGCCATCTTCGATGCTGTGCTCACGCAAGAAGGACTTACGCGATGAATAGACCACCGTATCCAAGTCATGCCGGACCGGGCTCACCCAGACCGGCAGCAAGGGTTGATCATCGAACAACGGCAACTCGGGCAAAACCCACTGCCGGAACTTTGCAGCTTGCTGCAAAAAATAATCGCCGGCTCGCTGCCTGAGCAGCGCATCGTCGGACAAGAGCGCATCCAACAGCGTTGCCAGCGCTTGCGGCAACCCCAAACTTCGCGCCGGTATGGCTTTGTAGCCAAAGCGACAGGATTGGCCCGATGCCAGCGCATAGAGGGTACTGGCGACACCTTGTTCATCGAACCTAGGACTGGATAAGGCGCCAGACCGCTGCTCCGGGCCAATAAAATACACATCCCCCAAACGCGCATTGGAATGCTGCAAGTCTGATGACATCAAGCCCATCACATCGTTGCTGATAAACTGGCCTTGCTCGTCGGTTTGCGCAAAGACCGAGGATCCCCAGTCGACCAGGCTGATTTGCTCGGTTTCCGGGTCAAACACCAGATTGGATGGTTTGATGTCACCATGCACAATCGGCGCCCTGGATCCCTCTTTTTTGTGCTGCCGAAGTGCCTGCAACAATTCAGCCAGCTGGGCTGCCAGCTTGACCAGCAAGCGGGCGGACAATCGACCATGGCGCAGACTGTATTGCTCCAAGTCCATGCCTTTGGCCCGCCCCATCATTAGGATCCCTTGCTTTTTTATCAGCTGGTAAGTAATGAAGCGCGGTACGGCCGGATGCTGCACTTGCGACAGCATGTAGGCCTCATCGGCAAGACGCTCCTGAATGTGTTGCGGTAAGGTGATGCGGGAGAATTTAAAGACGCACTGCTCCCCTTGCACACTGACCCCGGCAAACGCAAAACCGTAGGCTCCCTTGCCAATCAGTTCAATCTGCTGATACCCGAGCTTTTCGAGCTCGGACATGCACAACGCAACCCACTCCTTTAATTTGCGGGCATCGTTGGCATTGAGCAGATAAAAGGATTGCTCTTCCGGGATGTAAAAGTTACGCAGCTGATGTTTGTACATCCTTGCTACGCCTTAACACAGCGCGAGCTGGCCCAGTGCCGCAGTGCTGCCACTGATTCGGCCATCACCACAGAAATTGGCTGAGTTTGGCTTAGCTCCTGCTCTAAGTGATGCCAGCTAAGTGGCGAGGCCTCACTTTGGGCGCGGAAACTGGCGCCCACCACGGCCTGCTCCAGCTCAGCACCGGAAAAGCCGGTAGTAAGGGGTAGCAGCTTTGTCAGCTCCTCCGCATCCAGCTCCAGCTCACGGCGCTGCAGATGCAGTTTCAGCAGTGCCAGTCGCTCGGCTTCCTCGGGCAAGTCGACAAAAAACAGCTCATCAAAACGGCCTTTACGCAGCAGCTCGGGTGCCAATTCATGGATGTTGTTGGCAGTTGCCACCAAAAAAACAGCCGCTTTGCGCTCTGCCATCCAGGTTAGCAAGGTCCCCAGCAAACGCTTGCCAACGCCCTGGTCGCCCTGGCCGGAACTGATGCCTTTTTCAATTTCATCAATCCACAGCACACAAGGCGCCATGGCATCAGCCAATTGCAACGCCTGGCGTAAATTCTTTTCTGTTTCACCTATGTACTTGTTGAACAAACTGGCCATGTCCAGCAACAGCAGTGGCACGCCAAAAGCACCTGCGATGGCTTTGGCGGCCAGACTCTTCCCCGTACCCTGTACCCCAGTCAACAACACGCCTTTTGGGGTATCGCGTTGCTGCTGCACAAAGGCAGTTCGGCGCTGCAGCAGCCAGTTTTTGAGATTGTCCAGCCCTACCACATCGTCCAGCGCTTTGGTGTCGTAGACCTGGCTGAGCACACCTTCGGTTTGCAACAGGCGGAATTTAGCAGTATTAACCCGGCTGACATCGGCCGGGCTAATGGCACCATCGTTGGCAATGGCTTTATAGGCCAGGCGCTTTACCTCCTCGAAGGTCAGGCCTCGTAAATTTTGCACCAATTGCTGCACCCCTTCTGGCGGCATATCGGCCAGCTCGCCGGTGTGCTGCTGATACAATTCGGCCGCTTCCAGCACCAGTTGGCGGACCTGTTGATCGCTGGGCAGATGCAGTTCAAAACGGTAACTAAGCCGAGCCAGCTCCGCAGGGATCGAGATAGCATGACTGAGCAGCACCAGGGTATGACCAACCTGCTCGTGCATCAAGGCAATTTCTTTTAAATAACGGATATGACGGGGCTCTTGCAAAAACGGATGAAAATCACAGAGCACATAAATCCCCGGATTCTTACTGCCCTTAATTTGCGCCAGCACTTGCTGTGGCTCGGTATTGAAAGTCTGCGCATCGGATGGCACATCCAGTCGGCGCAAACCTTCGGTACAGCTCCACTGAAACAAAGGACGAAACAGATTGACGGCCAGGCGGCGAATCAATTGCAAAGCTCGCTGCTCCTCGTAGCTTTCAATCACAATCAGCGGGCTTCGCGCCTGCAACAACACTTTTAAATCATCAAATTCGTGCATCAGCAACTCTGGATAAAGGTACTTTTTATTATAGTGACGTAGCAGCAGGGTCTTGCCAAGCCTTTGTTCGTTGCCCGGGGCTACCTCCGCGACTCTTAGGTTGATTTATACTCATTATTGGTTAATATAAAGAGTAATTATCGTTACCGCCTGCTGGTTTAGGGCTTCAGACGTGGCCCAAAACTTTCACCAATGGCTTTGCATTAGCCAGCGCTTGTTGTCAGCACCTTCTTGTTGTATTTGCTGTTTGCCTTAGATTTTAGTGGCCTATATGTATTTGGCGCCCATGTTTTTTTATGTGCTCAAATCACCCTTGGCAGCATTGCTTACATCTCGAAAACATGAGGCTCGTTATGACACAACGGAAAATTAATTTAAACCTTGTCTCTGCCGAAGAGTTAACGCAGAAAGTGGAGCTTTCAGAAGACTTGCTTGCCTCCATTTTAAGAACACGATCGGCGCGCAATGGCTTCACATCCTT
>SKGJ01000046.1 GCA_007117525.1 Alkalimonas sp. | reverse complement strand
CTGAAAGCGCTGGAAACCTTTCTGGCGCCGCGCATCCACGCTGCTGAACAGGGCAAGTTTGCCACCCGCACGGTTGACGAGATTTTTGCCGAGGCTGAACGGGAAAAGAGTTAAGGAGCCTCTGAATAGTGCTGTCCTATGTGCTTACCGCCGACGCAGAACAAGACCTGCGGGAAGTGGCACGTTATACCCTAGACCGTTGGGGCAGCGACATGCTGAAACAGTATCGGAATGGCCTTAAAGAGGCCTTTCACGCCATTGCCACCAAAGCACTGCCAGGCCGGTCTTTCTCAAGCACCTTCCCCCACCTTTTGGTGGCAAAATACCGATACCACTACATATTTTATCTCCAGGGAGCCTCCCCCAAAGCAGTGATTATCGGCATCATCCATGAGCGCCGGGATATTGTGAGTCGGCTGAAGGAGCGGTTGGGTTAAGATCCTGTCAGAGAGCTGACCGCCCATGTTATCGCCCCTACCGGCCCGCAGCGCCGCTGGCGAAGCGAAGTTCACCCAGCTTCATTCGCAATCAAGGGGGCAGAATCGTTGATATCGTGGCAGAGCAAAAAAAGTCTGATAATTTTATTTTTCTCTGCCCCCGATTTTCGTGATTTTGCCAAGAGCGTGACGGTGGAATAACACCAGACTGCTTTTTTCTAACATGTGTTTGCTGACAAAATAATTCTGAAATGCACAAAATAGATCTAAACTGTGACAATAAAGATCTAAACCCCGGGGGCACGGTTTAGCGGTTGGTACCCGGGGGCACGGTTTAGCAGTTGGTACCCGGGGGCGCGGTTTAGCAGTTGGTACCCGGGGACACGGTTTAGAACTATTTTGTAATTATAGGTGTGTTGCTTAAGGTTCGTGAATGTAGTGATGTACAATTATTTTGTCACATATTTACCGAATCAATTTATGAAAATTGGCTTTCGTGCCAGTTTTGTTTAGAACTATTATGTCAGGCCACAGCAGCCTTTGAGCACATTAAAGGTATTAAAATTACCTATTCCCACAGTTTTGATACCGTTAAAATTAAACCTGTGGTTTCAATTGTCATGGACACTACCAACTGAAACTATCCAAGCAGTTGACCCGTTGGCTAAACCTAGCGATTAACGCTCAATCTTTGTTGGGGCCAACCCAGCCAGCCAGATTTTCAGCAAGTCGTTTAGCTGTTGCTGTTGCTGTGTGCTTAGCGGAGCTACCAGCGCTTGCTGCAATTCGGTGTGGGGGGGCAGGGCTTGTTCGATCAGGGCTTTGCCCTGCTCGGTCAGGCTGACATGCACCACCCGCCTGTCGTCGGTGCAGTGGCGGCGGGCGATCAGTTGTCGTTGCTCCAGCTTTTCCAGCCGGCTGCTCATGGCGCCGGAGCTCAGCAGCATGCTCTGATGCAGCTGGGATGGCGACAGCGAATACGGCGGCCCGGCGCGGTGCAGTGTTGCCAGTACATCAAACTCGCCTTGTTTTAACCCCTGTTGCCGGTAGCAGTGCAAGAAAGCCTGTTCCAGCTGTTTATTCAGCCGGGCAAAGCGGCCGAGCAGTTGCAGCGCTGGTAAGGCATCGCTCACCCCTTGTTGCTGCCATTGCTCGCCCATGGTGTCGAAATCGTCTTGCATCACTGGCCTGTTGTGTCGATGAATGGCTTTACAGCTTACCCAAAAATAGGCAAGATCCAAATATCTTTATATCAAGATATTTTATGATGATTGGAGGCAGGGTGCAAAACGCAAACCCATGGCAAAGCACTGAGCGGTTGGCCTTGTTGGCCATTGTGCTGGTGGCGCTGAATTTACGACCGGCGCTGGCAGCGGTCGGGCCCTTGCTGCAAGGTATCCAAGCCGACTTAATGCTCAGCTTTACTGCTGCGTCTCTGTTGACTACCCTGCCGGTACTGGCTATGGGGTTGCTGAGTTTTGTCGGCTTTCGGCTGGCAGCGCCTTTGGGGCTGGAGCGATCGGTGCTGGCGGCTTTGGCCTTGCTGGCGCTGGCAACAGCGCTGCGTTTCTGGGCTCCGGCTGCCGGTGTGCTGATTGGCACGGCGCTGCTGGCCGGCGTTGCCATTGCGCTGATTCAGACCCTGATGCCGGCCATCATCAAGCAGCGTTTTGGTTTAAAAGCGCCGCTGATCATGGGTTTTTATGTCACCGCTATTATGGCCGGGGCTGCACTGGCGGCCACCGGCACCCCGTTGTTGGCCGATTTGCTTAGCTGGCGTCAAAGCCTGGGGCAATGGGTCTGGTTGGCGCTGTTGGCATTGCTGTGCTGGGCCTGGCGGATGAAGCCTGTCGTGACGAAAAGTGCCGAGGCGGAGGCGCCACCCGCCTATGCCTGGTGGCGCAATGGTCGCAGCTGGCAGCTGGCGGTTTTCTTTGCCCTTGGCACCAGTTGCTATGTCTCGGTGCTGGCTTTTTTGGCGCCCTATGCGCTGGAGCTCGGCTACAGTGCCCGGCAGGCCGGCTTGCTGCTGGGTTTTTTAACCCTGTGTGAGGTGGTGGCTGGTTTGTTGTTTCCCTGGTGGGCATCCCGGCATGCCGATCGTCGTCCGGTCATCGCGGTGCTGTGCTTACTGCAATTGGTTGGTTTTACCGCATTGGCGCTCTTTCCTGCCAGCGCGCTCTGGTTGTGGGTGGCCCTGATTGGGCTTGGCATTGGCGGTATTTTTCCGCTGGCGATGATTATTACCATGGATCACATCGATAATCCGGTACAGGCCGGGCGCTTGACGGCTTTTGTGCAAGGGGTCGGTTACATTATTGCGGCCTTTTCGCCCTGGTTGGCCGGCTTGCTGCGCGATTGGCTGCACAGCTTTACCCTGGCCTGGTTGGGCTTGGCGGCTACCAGTGTAATGGCGCTGTGGCTGGGGGCGAAGTTCAGTGTCGCCAGTTACCGACAGCATTTTCCACTGGATGAAATCGCGGCCCCGGATAAGGCCGCGACAAGTTAAGCGGGGCTAGTCGGCCTGGTCACCACCGAAGTGCATGGTGCTTTCAATCGCAATGCCAGTTGGCTCAATATCCATCGAGATCCCCAGTTGGAACGGGGTATCTTTCATGGCGTCCACCTCGGGCGGGACTTCCATGCCACTGGTTGCCATGCCCGCAGCCATGGCGCTGAAGAGCTTGGCGTAGTTCATGCCAAAATGCAGCAGGCCGTTTTGGCTGAGCGTAGTGCCTGCCAGTTGACGGGCTTGTTGTTGTGCCCGCTCTCCCTGATAGACTAAGGCGTGATCGCCGCTCAGCATCAGCTTGGGGGCCAGGCCAAAAGCAGCGGCCATCGGAAAGAGTTCATTCAGCTCCAGCTCTTCACCGGGGGCTGGCAAGGGGATGCCGGCCATTGCTGGGTAAAACATCAACAAGCTTTGAATCAGGCTCTGGGCGTTGTCGGCCGAGATGCTAACCAGTGCATCAACTGCGCTTGGCATGCCGGTGGTTGGATCCATCGCAATATCGTTGATGGTGATGGAGGCACCTTTGACCGAGCCTGCCATCCCGGCCATCGCCAGAGCGGCCAGAGGGTTGCTGGCCTGCATCGCGGCTTGCATTTCCTGCAGCGGTTGGCATGCAAAGCTGGCGCTGGTGGTGGCGGTCCAAAGTTCGCTGATGGCGGGCAACAACTGGCCAATATTCAGGCCCAGACCAAACTGCAGCACGCTGTCTTTCGCTGGTTGCTGCACATGAGGGGCGATAAAGCCACGCAACTTGCCGAGTGACGCCATGGCGCTTTGGTCAGTGCTGGCAATCAGCATCCGGCTGCTGACGGGCTGCTGATTCATTTGGTTATCAAAATAAATGCCTGGCCAGTTGGCGGCAATGGCGGCGGTGTCGGCCTGACAGGCCGGGGTGCGCCAATTCACCAGTGCAGCATCCAGCTCTGCGCCAGCCAGTTGTTGCAGGTCTTTGGCCAGCCGGTTTTGCTCGGCGCCGGTCAAAGCTTTTAGCAGCTCGGCACTGCTTACCATGCCCAGGCTGTTTTCATTCAGACGGTAGCGCTGTGCCAGTG
>SKGJ01000319.1 GCA_007117525.1 Alkalimonas sp. | reverse complement strand
TTCGCGCACCACGAAATGGGTGTAGAGCACCACTTCCTGCCCCAACTCCGGCAACTGATAAAAACTGGTCAGCGGCAGCTGCACCTCGTAACCCACACCGCCGACTTCCAGCAGCACATCCGGGGCTTGCTTTTCCAGCAAGATACCACGCAATCGTCCTATCATCAGTGTTCCTTATCGTAAGCGTCCACGCACGGTTTTACGGGCCTGGCCGGCCAGACTGATTAAACTTTGCTGGGTATGGCCATGACAAAGCGCCACCGCCAGCGCATCGGCCGCATCAGCCTGTGGCGTGCCGGGCAGTTTGAGCATGGCTTTGACCATATGTTGCACCTGGGCTTTGTCGGCCGCACCGGTACCAACGACGGCTTGTTTGACCTGACGAGCGGAGTATTCAAACACCGGAAGCGCAGCATTGGTCGCAGCCACAATGGCCGCTCCCCGCGCCTGCCCCAGCTTTAACGCCGAGTCGGCATTGCGGGCCATAAAGACCTGCTCTATGGCAAAGACCGTGGGTTGATGCTGGCAGATAAGCTCGGTAACGGCCTGAAAAATGACTTGCAGGCGCTCGGCCAAATCCGCTTCGGGTAAACGAATGCAGCCGCTTGAGCGGTACTCAAAGCGGCTGCCTTGCTGTTGCACCACCCCATAGCCGGTGATACGGCTGCCAGGGTCAATGCCCAGGATAATGGCCACCCTTAGTCCAGGCTCGCCAGCACGTCGTCGCTGATTTCTGCGTTGTGAAAGACGTTTTGCACGTCGTCCAGGTCCTCCAGCGTGTCCAGCATTTTGAGGAATTTTTTCGCTTGCTCCAGATCCAGACTCACCTTGGTGCTGGGCACCTGGGTGATCTCAGCATTGGCCGGGGCAAAGCCTGCCGCGACCAGCGCATCTTTGACATCGGAGTAGCTGTCCGGCGTGGTCAGCACATCGAATGAATCATCCTCGTTGCGTTGCACGTCTTCGGCACCGGCCTCAAGCGCGGCTTCCATCAGCGCATCTTCGTCGGTGTCGCTGTCGTACGACAACACCCCCTGCTTGCTGAACAAGTAGGCCACCGAGCCATCGGTACCCAGGTTGCCGCCATTTTTACTGAAGGCATTGCGTACATCGCTGACGGTGCGATTGCGGTTGTCGGTCATGGTTTCCACCAGCACCGCCACCCCATTGATGCCGTAACCCTCGTAAAGCAGCTCGTCGTAATTGTCGCCCTCGGTCGCGCCGGCACCCCGCTTAATAGCGCGATCGATGGTATCGCGGGTCATGTTTTCCGACAGCGCCTTATCGACCGCAATCCGTAACCGGGGATTGGAGCTCACCTCAGGGCTGATCCGGGCAGCAACTGTCAGCTCCCGGATGATTTTGGTAAAAATTTTGCCTTTTTTGGCATCTTGTCTGGCTTTGCGGTGCTTAATATTCGCCCACTTGCTATGACCTGCCATGCTTACTCCTTGGTTAACTCTATCATCAACTCCGCCAGCTGAGCCGGATTGGCCAGGCCAGGTGCATCGGTCAGAGGACAAGCTGCCGTGGTGGTTTTAGGAAAGGCCATCACATCACGGATAGAAGTTGCACCGGTCATCAGCATCACCAAGCGATCCAAGCCAAAAGCCAGACCAGCATGCGGCGGTGTACCGTATTTCAGGGCTTCCAGTAAGAAGCCAAATTTCTCGGTGGCTTCATCGTCGCTGATGCCCAGCAGGCGGAACACCGTGGCCTGCATCAGCGGATCGTGAATACGGACCGAGCCGCCACCGAGCTCAGTGCCATTCAGTACCATATCATAGGCATTGGACAGCGCTTCTGCCGGTGCTTGCTCCAGCGCCGCCGGATCCGGATTGACCGGTGAAGTGAAGGGGTGATGAATGGCCATCAGCTGGCCATCGTCATCCTGCTCAAACATTGGGAAGTCAACCACCCACAGCGGTTTCCAGCCCTGCTCGGTCAGACCATGCTGCTCACCCAGCTTCAGCCGCAGTGCGCCCATGGCTTCACACACCACCGAGTAGCGATCGGCACCAAAGAACAGGATATCACCAGCAGCAGCCTCTGTACGACTCAGGATCTCATTAACGATGTCATCGCTTAAAAACTTGGCCACTGGCGACTGCACCCCTTCGATGCCCTGCCCCACCGCTTTGACTTTCATCCAGGCCAGGCCCTTGGCACCGTAAATGCCGACAAAATCGGTGTAACCATCAATGTCTTTGCGTGAAATGGCCTCGGCCTTGCCCGGTACTTTCAGTGCAACCACACGGCCTTTGGCATCGTTGGCAGGGCCGGAGAAGACTTTAAACTCAACCTCTTTCACCAGATCGGCGACATCGACAAACTGCATCGGATTGCGCAAATCCGGCTTGTCGGAGCCATACAGGCGCATCGCATCGGCGTAGGTCATGCGGGGGAAATCGCCGAGGTCGACCTGCAATTGCTGCTGAAACAGCTCACGGATCATTTGCTCGGTCACCGCCATCACCTGATCGGCGGTCATAAAAGAGGTTTCGATATCGATCTGAGTAAATTCTGGCTGACGGTCGGCGCGTAGGTCTTCATCACGGAAGCATTTGACGATTTGGTAGTAGCGATCCAGCCCAGACATCATCAGCAATTGCTTAAACAACTGCGGCGATTGCGGCAGCGCAAAAAATTTGCCCTTGTGGGTACGGCTGGGGACCAGATAATCGCGTGCTCCCTCCGGCGTGGCCCGGGTCAACATCGGAGTTTCCACATCCAAAAAGCCGTGACTGTCCATAAAATTTCGGACAAAGCTGGTCACTTTGGCACGAAACTTCAACCGCTCCGTCATCACCGGGCGACGCAAGTCCAGGTAACGGTATTTCAGCCGCTGCTCTTCGCTGTTGTTCTGGTTGGAGTCCAGCGGAATTGGCGCCGACTTACTAAGGATTTGCAGGGTTTTGGCATAGACTTCGACTTCACCGGTCGCCATCTCTGCATTGACCTGAGAAGCCGGCCGGGCCCGAACTTTGCCGCTGACCTGAATGCAGAATTCGTTGCGCAGGGTATAGGCTGTTTCGAACAGGGCTTTTTCATCGGGATCGAACACCACCTGCACCAGGCCTTCACGGTCACGCAAGTCCAAAAAAATCAGGCCACCCAGATCGCGGCGACGATTGACCCAACCACACAATGTAACTTCTGTATCGACCTGCGACGCGGTTAAGGAACCGCAATAATGACTGCGCATGCATTCAATCCTTTCGAAAAACTGCCAAAAAAGCCTGCCGGGCGATGAACGCGCACTCAGGCATGGATGGGACGGTATTATAAAGAAAACAGCAGCAATGTCACTGCCTGCGCCTTCTGCTATGATGGCATTTTTTGTCAGAAGGAACCACGGATGCTCTACCTTGGCTGCCCGATGTGGGCCAATGCCAGTTGGAAACAAAGTCTGTTTTCCCCAAGCTGTAAAACCGCCGATTTTTTGCAGCAGTACAGCCAGGTGTTCAACACTGTGGAAGGCAATACCACTTTTTATGCCGATCCCAAAGCCGAAGCCTTGCAGCGCTGGGCCGCACAGACTCCGGCTGATTTTCGTTTTGTGCTGAAAGTCCCATCCCGCATCAGCCATCAGACCAGCGCCGATGCTAAGGCAGAGCTAAAACACTGGTGGCACTCATTGCAGCCGCTGCACAGCCGCATCGGTCAGGTCCATCTGCAGCTGCCAGCCAGCGCCGGACCTTCAGAGCAGACCTTGATCGCTTCATTATTGGACGCACTGGTTGCCGATGTCCGTTGCTGCGTGGAAGTGCGCCACCCGGCTTTTTTTGACAAAGCGGACCACGAAGTCGGCTTAAACCGGATGTTGCGTGATTATGGCGCTGAGCGGGTGGTTTTTGACAGCCGGGCTCTGTTTGCGGTTCCGGCCAGCCATCCAGCGCTTAGCGATGCTCAGCGCAAAAAGCCTCGTTTACCGGTGCATGCCATTTGCCTGACCGATGCGCCTGTGATGCGTTTTATCGGCTGCGATGATGCCGCCATCAAC
>SKGJ01000060.1 GCA_007117525.1 Alkalimonas sp. | reverse complement strand
CGATCGCGGCGCAAATTCAGCTCAAACAACGGGCGTGATCCCAGGTGATCGGCACCCATCAAGACCCGGCCAGGCTCTGGCCAGTAAAGACTCGAAGCGGAGCGATCCCAGTCGTTGGCAATGCGTCTGTTGTGGCCATCGCGCAGCCGGTGAATGACCAGGTGTTCAGGTTCAAAGTAGTCGGCCTGATGGCGGTACAACAGCTCACGGCCATCCGGTGACCAGTGGGGGGTGCTGGCCTGGCCAGGCAGGGTTTCCAGCCGGGTCAGCTGCAGGTTGCTTAGCTCCAGTACAAAGAGATCTTGCTGCATGCTGCCTTCCAGCGCATCGGCGCTGCGGTCTGAGGCAAAGACAATCTGGCGGCCATCGGGGGAGAATTGCGCCGAGTGATCGTGCCAGCGCGCATCACCGGTTAAGCGGGTCAGTTCTTCGCTGGCCAGGTCCAGTAGCCAGAGCCCTGAACGCCGCTCATTCAGGTAGCCAGCCCCATCGCTTTTGTACAAGGCATGGCGAATGACCACGATGTCGGCTTCGGGCTGTTCTGCTTTGGCTGGTTGCTGATTTGGATCAGGGAGCTCCGGATCAACCGACAAGGTCAGCAGCAACTGCTTGCCATCGGGAGACCAGCTAAAGTCGCGGATCCCGGCTTGTTGCAATCGGGTGATGGCACGTGCTTCACCGCCATGAAGGGGCAGCAGGTGCAGTTGCTGCCCCTCACCTCGACCTGAGATAAAGGCCAGCTTCCGGCCATCGGGTGACCAGCGTGGGCTGCGATCCCCGTCGCTAAAGGTCAGCTGGCGCGGCTCCGATCTGCCATCGGTTGCCACCAGCCACAGGTTGCTGCGGCGTTTGCGCTTGTCGTCGGCAATGGTGCTGTGCACAAAGGCAACCTGGCTGCCATCCGGCGCCAATTGTGGATCGGCTACGAAAACGAAACGGTAATAATCGTCCGGTTCCATGCCGCGGGGAGCGGCCTGAAGCGCCAAAGAAAACAGCAAAGTACAAGCAAGCAACAAGCGGATCATCGGTATACTCCTGAATGGGTCGCGGCAGATTTCAGCTTAAATGCTGGCTGGTGACAAGGCAAAACCGTTTGCCTGCACCCAGGCTGAGATAATTCGTTTTTATCCTGAAACGGCATTCCAGCCGTTTCGCAGTGCCCACCTTTTGAGATGGGTATTTATTAGCGAAACAACATGTACAGCAGTTGGGCCAGCAGCACAATGCCCACCAAAGGAAAAATAAAACGGCTAATTTGACTCAGCTCTTCATCACTGCGTTTTTTGCCGTACTTTTCCAGTACAGTGACCAACACAAAGAGGGCCACAAAAAGCAGCCCAAGAATCATAATAATGGGTGGCATCCCAGTCTCCGGCAACGATTTTTAAAGCTGTAGTCTAGTACGAATCGATCCTTGAATGAAGCCATCTTCAGGGATTTCCACTTGAGCCACAGCGCTGGATCCGTCAGCATAGGCGTATCAATAGCTCTGAGATTGAATGCGATGAACGAAACTCAGTTTTACGCACTGGCAGCGACGGCTGCGGTCGCGCTGGTGTCGCTGCTCGCCATGCTGCTGCTATGGCAGCGGCAGCGGCTGGCGCAGGCCTTGCTGCAACAAGAACTGCAGCAGACCCGGCTGCAAGTGCAGCAACTACAGCAAGAATTGCAGGCGCAGACGGAGTTGGCGCTGCGTTACCGTGAGCAGTTGCAGGTGCGGCAAACCGAATTGCGTGAACGGGATTTGCAATTGGCCGAGAGCCGGCAGCAGCAGCAACAGCAGCAAGCAGATTACCTGGCAATCAAGGAGCAGCACGACCGGCTGCACAGTACCCTGGCAGCCAAAGAGCAGCATTTTACCGAACAGCTTAAGTTGATGACGGATAGCCGTGAGCAGCTGAAAAAAGAGTTTGAGTTGTTGGCGCAGGAGGTGTTGGAGCGCAAAGGCAAAGCCTTCAGTGCGTTAAGCCAGCAGCAGTTGCAGCAGCTGTTGTCACCGCTGCAACAGGATATGAAAGGCTTTCGCGATAAAATGGAACGCATCCACAGCGATGAACTGCAACAACGCAGTGCGCTGAAAACCGAGCTGATCAATCTGCAGCAGCTGAATAATCGCATTACCGATCAGGCGGAACAACTGACCAAGGCACTGCAAGGACAGAAAAAAGTGCAGGGCAATTGGGGGGAGTTGATGCTGGAAAATGTGCTGGATAACTCGGGTTTACGCGCCGGGGTGGATTATCAGCGCGAAGTCAGCTTTGACAGCGAGGATGGCAAACGTCGGCCGGATGCCATTGTCTACTTACCGCAGCAGCGCCATTTGGTGATCGATGCCAAGACCTCTCTGGCGGCGTATACCCGCTATGTCAATGCCGAGGATGACAACAGCCGCAGTCTGGCCCTGCGGGAGCACTGTCAGGCGGTGAAAGATCGCATCGCCGAGTTGGCCGATAAAAGTTATTATCAGCTCAGTGGCCTCAATTCGCCCGAAGTGGTGTTCTTGTTTATTCCGATTGAGTCGGCTTATGTCGAAGCCCTGAAGTTCGACCCGGATTTGTACCAAAGAGCCTTGCAGCGCAATGTGTTGGTGGCCACGCCGACCACCTTACTGACCAGTTTGAATATTGTCCGGCAGCTGTGGCGTTTTGAGGACCAAAGCAAGCACAGTGCGGAGCTGGCCAGCCGGGCCGAAAAGTTTTACAGCAAGTTGAAACTCTTTCTGGAAAGCATGCAAGGGGTGGGCAAGCAGCTGGATAAGGCGCGCGACAGTTACGACAAAGCTTTTAGTCAGCTGTACAGCGGTCGTGGCAACCTGATTAAACAAGCCGCCGAGTTTAAAGAGCTCGGCGTGGCGGTCACCAGTGAGCTGGATGCTGAACTGGTGGAAAAAGCCCGGCTGGAGCTGCATCCGGGCCCGGGCGAACAGCGCTCTGAACCGGCTGGCTAGCGGCAACCTAACCGTAGCAGAGTGCGAACAGCATCACCGCCAATATCGCAAAAGCACCAGCGCTAAAGACACCGAACTCAATGCGGGCCTCGGCCTTTTGCTCAGCAGTTAGCGTAGACGGTAAGGTGCAGGCATAGAGCAGGCAGCTTAAACCCAACACCAGGCTGATGATGGTGACAGCGAACAACGAGGATGATAACAGCAGTTCCATAACCTTTTCCTGTAAAGCCAGACCAGAAATCGGCGCGTAGTGTACGGCAATTGGCCGCTATTTGCATGTGAAATCGCAGTTTTTGGCTGTCGCCAGGCAAAATATCAGCCTGCTCAGAACCCACCTTTCAGGCTGAAACGATGTGCGTAAGATCGGCAGACCCTTTTATACCCAAGTGACCTCAAGATGCAGGCTTCAGCGGGAGATAAAAGCGCTTTAGGCAAGGCAGTTGTTGGAAGGTTTGGTGGTTCCAAATCGACAACAGCTAACGTAGGATAAAGCGCTTTTAGCCCCGCCCTGTGGGAGCCTCTGGGCGCTTCCACTGCGGTGTTACCCTGGCTAGCAAGGTGGTCGACATTGCGTCGCCAGTGCGCCTTGCATTGAAAGCGGCCAAAGGCTATAGATATCGCATCTTGAGGTCACTTGGGTATATGGTGAATAGCCGGCAGGTGCGAGCCTGTCAGACTTAACAACAACATGAGATTTGGGATGACCGGCAAGACGCTGCTTATTTTGGCCGTGACGGCTGCTTTATGGCTCAGTCCCGGGCTTAGCGCTGACCCCCGCCAGCCGGGAGCGGCCGATTGGCCGGTGCCGGTGCGCGAACCGGCTCAGCTTAGCCTGACGCTTCCTGAGCAGCGAAGCCAGCGGGCTTGGGTGAACGACCGGCGAATTTTTTACAGCTATCAGGGGCAGGGCGCACTCTGGCTGGATATGCAGCAGGCCAGTTCGGCCCGTATTTTGGTCAATGGCCAGGCACTGACGCTGCCAGTCGAGCTGAGCAAGCATCCAATGGTGTTGTCGCTGGCGGGGGTTACCCGCGATGGTCTGAATCAGTTGCGGGTG
>SKGJ01000433.1 GCA_007117525.1 Alkalimonas sp. | reverse complement strand
TGGCGGCGCTTTGATCGCGAAACGAGGAGCGTAGTTTAGTGATTCTAAATAAGTGACGAGTGACAAAGAGCAGAGCGTCGCCAGACGAACCCTTCGGGCAGCGCTTGGCTGGCATTTCTACAGCGTTAAAGCTTGTTTCATGTAGAATAACTACACCTTACAACCTTTGCCTTGTATAAATACCAGCCAAGCAGCTGCAAAAACAAACAGCAAAGGTCAACACGCCCTATCATCAACACGCCCTAGCCAGTCAGGAAATAAAATCATGCAGAAAAATCAAAAGCCTTGTTACTACGGCGACTACCTTCAGCTAGACCAGCTGTTAAACGCCCAGGCGCCAGAAAGTGCCCACTACGGTGCAGAAGCCCATGATGAAACCTTATTTATCATTGTGCACCAGGTGTATGAGCTCTGGTTCAAGCAAATTTTGCATGAATTAAAGTCGGTGTTGGCGGTGTTTTCAGCCGAAGAAGTCAAAGACGAGCAGCTGACCGGCATTGTCCACAAGTTGAAACGGGTGATCAGCATCCAGCAGTTGCTGAATCAGCAAATTGCCGTGATGGAGACCATGACGCCACAGGACTTTATGTCGTTTCGTGATTACCTGGTACCGGCTTCTGGTTTTCAGAGTGTGCAGTTTAAAATGTTGGAAATTGGACTGGGCTTAAAAAGCGATTACCGCATCGACTTCGACAAGAACTCTTTTTACACCCGCTTAAACGACAAAGACCGCACCTTCCTGCAAGCGCTGGAGCATCAGCCCAGCTTGTTCGAGCTGATTGAAAAGTGGCTGGAACGCATGCCATTTCTGGAGTTCGGCGACTTTAGCTTTTGGCAGCTGTACCAGGAGGCCACCAGCAGCATGCTGGATCAGGACGAAGCCATTGTGCGCGGCATTGAGCAGCTGGCGGAACAGGAGCGGCAACAGCAACTGGCTGAAATCGATAAAACCCGCCACAAGTTTGCTGCGTTGCTCGATAGCAGTGCTTATCAGGAATTGCAGCAACAAGGGGCTTTTCGGTTAAGTCAGCGCGCCATGCTGTCGGCACTTTTTATCAGCCTGTACCAGGAAGAGCCGGTGTTCAACCTGCCATTTCAGTTGCTGACTTGTTTGACAGAAGTCGACGAGAACTTAACCATCTGGCGCTACAAGCACGCCATGATGGTGCAGCGGATGTTGGGCACAAAGATTGGCACCGGTGGTTCATCCGGCCACGATTATTTGAAGCGCACAACCGAAAAGAATCGTATTTTCACCGATCTCTTTCATATGGCGACCTTTTTACTGCCGAAGTCGGCCTTGCCAGCCTTGCCTCAGCAGCTGAAAAAGCGCTTAGGTTTTTATTTTTCCGGCGAGTAACGGCGCGGTTCGTTCAAAGGCTGCTTTAAAAAGTTGCAGGTGCAGTTGCGTTAATGCATTCAGATCGCGCTGGTAGCCGCCGCCAATGACGGCTGCCAGCGGAATTTGTGCATTATAGCAGCGTTGCAGCACCAGCCGGTCCCGCTCCAGTAAAGTGGCTGTGCTCAGTTGCAATAAGCCCAGCTCATCCTGTTGGTGGCAATCGACACCGGCATCGTACAGCACCAAATCCGGTTGAAACCAGTTGAGCAGGCAATCCAGAGCCTGCGCCACTTCATGCAGGTAATCTTGCTCGGAGATATCGGCCGGCAGCGCCAGATCCCAGTCCGATGCCTGCTTGTGGTAGGGAAAGTTTTTATCACAATGCACCGAGCAGGTGATAATGTCGGGGTTATCGGCCAACATCAGAGCGGTACCGTCGCCCTGATGCACGTCCAAATCGAAAATCAGGATACGGCGCACACCTTGTTGCTGCAGCGAGCGGGCTGCAAACACCAAATCGTTAAACAGGCAAAAGCCAGACCCTTGATCGTAAAAGGCATGGTGGTAACCGCCACTTAAATGCAGCGCCAGACCCTTTTCAAGTGCAAGTTCGGCACAGAGCCGGGTGCCGGCCATCGAGGTCAGTGAGCGGGCAATCAGGGCTTTTGACCAGGGAAAACCAATGCGGCGCATCGCTTTGGCATCCAGCTGTCCACCACACAAGGCCCGGACATAATCAGGGCAATGCACCAGGCTTAGTTCGTGCGGTAGAATGGGCTCAGGCTGCTGAAATTGCGAAGGGGCAACACCAATGGACAGCAGTTGTTGCTGCAGCTTTTGGTACTTGCCAATGGGGTAGCGGTGCCGCTCTGGCAGCGACAGTTCACTGTAACAGCAGTGGTAAATCAACGGGACCGGCATCTTAACGCTTACGCTGCTCCTGAAACTGGATCTGTTGTTCGACTTCACTGATGGCACGACGGCAACGACCCAACCGTGCCTGCAACGCCAGTTGCTGCGCTACCGGCTGGTTTTGTTGCTGAGCCAGTCGCAGCATGTCTTCTAACCGCTGTTCAAACTCTTTGTACTGACTTAACTGCTGGTAAAGATCACGGCTGGATTGAGTGATTTGCTGCACCAGCTGTTGCGCCTTGCGTTTGCCCACTTTAAAGCTATTGCGGGTTTGGTGATTGGCAAAAGCCCGGGTCAGGGCATGGCACTGAGCGGCAATGCGCTCAGCCAGCCTTTGCTGTTGCTCGGCACTGACAGTCTGCTGGCCGCTTTGGAACTGCTGCAGTCGTGTTAATTGCTGCAAGGCTTCATCCACGTAATCGGTTAAAAAAGGCGAGTGGCAGCTAAAAAGTTCGGACTGAAACCAGTCGATGGGTTTGCCAGCCATCGGGGCTTTATCCAGCTGAACCGCTTGCTGGCGCAGTTGATCCAATCGTGCTTTGAGCTCATGCAATGGCGACATCTTAACTCCAGGCTTGCCAGGCCAGACGCAGCGCGATGGCAACCACCACACAAACAAAGACCGGACGGATAAAACGGCTGCCAAAACGAATGGCAGAATGAGCACCGAGCCAGGCTCCCGCCATCAGGCAAAGCCCCATCGCCAGCCCCAGCAACAGAAAAACATGCCCCAGCAGCAAGAAGACCACCAGCGAAACGCCATTGCTGATAAAGTTCATGGTGCGGGCCACGCCACAGGTCAGCAGCAGATTAATCCGGTACAGCGCCATGGTCGATACCATCCAGAAGGCGCCGGTACCCGGGCCTGCCACGCCATCGTAAAAACCCAGTGCCAGCCCCTGACTGCGCTGTTGCCAGAATAAGCGACGGTTTTGTGTTGGCAGCTCCAGATTATCATCCGGCACAACGCGGTTGAACAGGCTGTAGATGGCGGCCGCCAATATCACCACCGGCAGGTATTTCTCCAGCGCTGCCGGGCTTAACTGATCCACCAGCAGGGTACCAAGCGCAGCCCCAAGCGCAGTAAAAATCAAGCTCTGCTGCCAGAATCCCGGGTTGAACAAGCGCTTGCGGTAGTAAGTCAGCGAAGCGGTAAAAGAGCCGAAGGTTGCAGCCAGTTTGTTGGTGCCAAGTGCCAGATGGGGCGGTAATCCAGCGGTCAGCAGCGCCGGAATGGTTAACAGGCCACCACCGCCGGCGATGGCATCAATGTAACCGGCCACAAAAGCCACGGCGCACAACAGCAACAATACACTGGGATCGATGGCAAGTTCTGCAAGCAAGTTCGGGGTTCCTAATAATGAATCGAGCGCTTAAAGGGCGGCAGAGCATCCAGCATGGCTTTGCCATAGGCTTTGGTCACCAGGCGACGGTCCAGGATCACAATCTGGCCACTGTCCTGTTCCTGACGCAGCAGTCTACCACAAGCCTGCACCAGTTTCTTGGCGGTTGCCGGCACCGTCAGCTGTAGAAATGGATTGCCGCCCTGACGGCTGATGGCCTCGCTCATGGCTTCTTCCAACGGGGAGGTCGGCACGGCAAAGGGCAGCTTGGTAATGACCAGGTTGGTTAGCAGGGCACCGGGCAAATTCAGACCTTCGGCAAAGCTCTGAGTGCCAAACAAAATACTGGTTTTTTGCTGCTGCACTTGTTGCTGGTGCTGTTCGAGCAGTTGTTGCCGGGCCGCTTCACCTTGCACCAG
>SKGJ01000061.1 GCA_007117525.1 Alkalimonas sp. | reverse complement strand
TGCCAGATTTTGTCGATAAAGGCATCACGGCCCAGCGCATGACGATCGGGTTGGCCTTCGGCGGCCAGTTTGCGCTCCACCACCATCTGGGTGGCGATACCGGCATGGTCACTGCCCACCTGCCACAAGGTATTTTTGCCTTGCATCCGCTGGTAGCGGATCAGGGCATCCATAATGGTGTGCTGGAACGCATGCCCCATGTGCAGACTGCCGGTGACATTCGGCGGCGGGATCATGATGCAGTAGTTGTCCTGGCTGTCGTCACTGCCAGCTTTAAAGTAGCCTTTGCTTTCCCAGGCCTGATACATGGCCTGCTCAATCTGACTCGGATTAAAGGTTTTTTCCATCGGGTTACCTGCAAATCAGCGGGTGGGCATCATCTCGGGAGTAATGCCAAGCTGACGATAGTGTTTATAGCGGGTTCTGGCGTCGGCTTTTAACTGCTCATCGGCCGGAACAAATTCAATTACTTGCGCAAAACGCCGGGCAAAGTCCGGCACATCGCGGCTTAAATTAATCAGCAACTGCCGTTGCTGGCGCGGTGCCTGCCAGCTGATCTCAACCGGCGCACCCCGTGCCGGGCCTTCGCCCGGCAGGTTGTGTGGAATAAAGCGCTCTGGCTCAAATTGCCACAGCCATTCATCCAGTGCATGCGCATCCTGCTCGTTGTCGGTCAGGATAAAAATACGCTGCTGCTGACGATACGCCTCAGCGCACAGCTGGCAAGCCAAGTGCCAGTGCGCCGGAATATCCGGCTGTGGCGCTTGGCTATCCTCTGCCAGCTGGTAAAAGCGGACCTGCATTTAGTCCTGATCCTGACCACAGCGGTGCAGCAGGTACTGAGTCAGCATCGGCACTGGCCGGCCAGTAGAGCCTTTGTCTTTGCCACCACTGCGCCAGGCGGTACCGGCAATATCCAGATGCGCCCAGTGGAACTTGCGGGTAAAGCGCGACAGGAAACAGGCTGCGGTAATGGTACCGGCAGCACGGCCACCGAGGTTGCTGAAATCGGCAAAAGGACTTTCCAGTTGCTCCTGATAATCATCCCACAGCGGCAAGCGCCAGGCACGATCGCCACTGCTGTCGGAGGCATTCAGTAAGTCGTGTGCCAGCGGGTTGTGGTTGCTGAGCAGGCCAGTGGCGTGCTTGCCAAGCGCAATGATGCAAGCGCCGGTTAAGGTTGCGACGTCAATCACCACATCCGGGTCAAAGCGCTCAACATAGGTCAGTGCATCGCACAGCACCAGCCGGCCTTCGGCATCGGTGTTCAGCACTTCCACGGTTTGGCCTGACATGGTGGTCAGAATATCGCCCGGACGGTAGGCATTGGCATCCGGCATATTTTCGGCGGCAGCCAGCACGCCAATCACATTCAGTGGCAGCTCCAGCTCGCACAGCGATTTCATCGCGCCCAGCACCGCTGCAGCGCCGCCCATGTCGTATTTCATTTCGTCCATGCCATCGCCCGGCTTGATGCTGATGCCACCGGAGTCGAAGGTCAGGCCTTTGCCCACCAGCACGATAGGGGCTGCGTCGGTATCGGCACCGCGGTAGTTCATCACCGTCATGCGTGGTTCATTGACCGAGCCTTTGCCGACCGCCAGATAGGCATTCATGCCAAGTTCGGCCAGTTGGGCTGGGCCCAGCACTTCAACCTGCAATTTGCTGTGCTGGTTAGCAAGCTGCTCGCTTTGCTCAGCCAGATAGCTGGGGGTGCAGATGTTTGGCGGCATGTTGCCGACGTCTTTGCACAATTTCGCGCCGGCAGCCACGGCCAGACCATGGTCGACGGCTTTTTCACCCAGCGCCAGATCGCGGCGGGTTGGCACATTAAAAACAATTTTACGCAAGGGGCGACGGGTTTCGTCTTTTTTGCTTTTCAGCTGATCGAACACATAGAGCGAGTCCTGGGCGCTTTCCACCGCATGCCGTACTTTCCAGTAAATATCGCGGCCTTTGACATGCAGCTCGGACAAGAAGCAGACGGCTTCCATTGAGCCGGTTTCATTCAGGGTGCTGATGGTTTTGGCAATGATCTGCTTGTACTGGCGCTCGTCCAGCTCCCGCTCTTTGCCACAACCGACCAGCAACACCCGCTCACTCAGAACATTGGGCACATGGTGCAGCAACAGCATCTGGCCAGGCTTGCCTTCCAGATCGCCCCGACGCAGCAGGTTGCTGATGTAGCCTTCGCTGATTTTATCCAGCTGCTCGGCAACGGCCGACAAACGGCGTGGTTCATAGACACCGACCACAATGCAGGCACTGCGTTGTTTTTCCGGGCTGCCACTTTTTACACTGAACTCCATCTTGACTCCTGGTTCTAACGGAACCGACGTGAAGCACCCAACCGCGGGAAAATCTGTGGACCGGGTAAGAAAATGCTCGGATTTTACGGCGCTTTCGTCGATAATAATTATGATAAACACCAAGTTTACTCAAAAACGGCCGAGGTTTCAGCAAAAAGACCGGTTTTCAGGGGGCATTTTTTGATTATTTTCCGTTATCTGATTGGAGAGGTAGCCAAGTCACAGCTGGCGGTTTTTCTGATCCTGATGACCATCATTATGAGTCAGCGTTTTGTGCGTATTCTGGCCGATGCCTCGGAAGGGGATTTGCCGGCTCAGTTGATCCTGACCATGGTGGGCCTGAAGCTGCCGCAACTGGCGCTGATTATCCTGCCGCTTAGTGCTTTTCTGGGCATTTTCATTGCGCTGGGCCGTATTTACGCCGACAGTGAAATGACGGTGTTGCATGCCACTGGTTTCAGTGAGCGCCGCGTTGCTACTTTTGTACTAAGCTGGTCCTTGTTGCTGGCGGTGGCTGCAGCCTGGGTCAGCATGGTGTTTAGCCCCTGGTCGATGGAGCGTGAGTACGAGGTGTTGGAGCGGGTAGACAGCGATGTGGGTCTCTATTCCTTGGTACCGGGTCGCTTTCAGCAAAGCTCGAATGAACGGGCTGTGCTCTTTGTGCACGATATCGCCCGTGGCAGTGGCGAATTGTCGCGGGTGTTTGTGGCCCAAAGCGAAATTCGTGATGGCAAGCCGTTTCACTCCATTGTTTATGCCCAAAGTGGCGCTGTGCAGGAAGACCCCAGCGGTGCTCAGATGCTGGTACTGGAGCAGGGACGGCGTTATGCCGGCCAGTTGCAATCTCCCCCCTTTGAAGTGCTTGAGTTTGGCCGTTACCAGCTGCAAATTCGTGAGCAGGAAGTTGAGCATCGCCGGCGAAAGTTAAGCAGCCTGCCCACCCCGGAGCTGCTGCAACAGCTGGATGACCCGGAAGCTGTGGCTGAGTGGCATTGGCGTATTGCCATTCCGTTGTCCATTGTGTTGTTGGCACTGATTGCGGTGCCGCTGAGCCGGGTGAATCCCCGTCAGGGCAAGTTTGGCAAGTTGTTGCCGGCGCTGGGGCTGTACCTGGGCTATTACATGCTGCTGATTGTGACCCGCTCTGCGCTGGAAAATGATCAGGTTCCCGGTTGGTTGGGGATGTGGTGGATCCATGCCAGTGCTCTGGCACTTGGGCTCTTGTTGTTGGCGCAACAGCTGCCATCCGTCCGGCGATTGCAGCGCCGCTTGCGGGAGGCCGGCGTATGATCCGTATTCTGGATATCTATCTTGGGAAAACCATTCTGGCCACCACCAGCTTAACTCTGGTGGTATTGATGATCCTGTCCGGTTTGTTCCGCTTTTTGGATCAATTGCGGGCCATTGGGCGCGGCAACTACGATACCTTGCATGCGGTGCTGTTTAGCCTCTACAGCATGCCGGGCGATCTGGTAATGTTTTTCCCGATGGCGGCCCTGATTGGGGGTTTGGTTGGTTTGGGGCTGTTGGCCAGCAACAGCGAGCTGGTGGTGATGCAGGCGGCAGGCTTGTCGCGACTGAATATCATCAACTCGGTGATGAAAACCGCTGTGCTGATGATGCTGGTGGTGATGGCCGTGGCCGAGTGGGGCGCACCTGCGACCGACAGGGCGGCTCGGGAGCTTCGCATTAAAGCCATTTCCGGTGGCAAT
>SKGJ01000199.1 GCA_007117525.1 Alkalimonas sp. | reverse complement strand
GATCAAATTGTTGCTGCTGCTTGTCCAGATTAAAATGCCGGTGACCACGGGGATCGGCACCGACACCGGCCAGATACTGCCAGTTGCCCCAGTTGATGGCGACATCGTAATCAATCAGTTGTTGTTCAAACCAGGCTGCACCATAGCGCCAGTCAAGCTGCAGCTCGTGCACAAAGCAGCTGGCCACCAGTTGCCGGCCGCGATTGGACAAGTAGCCGGTTTGCTTCAGTTGCCGCATGCAGGCATTGACCAAAGGGTAGGGGGTGTTGCCTTCGCACCAGGCTGAGAATCGCTGCGGGTAGAAGCTGGTCAGGGGCGCGGTTTGCTTGATGCCCTGGCGTAAAAACAGGGCTTTGCCATGACGATGGCTATACCAGTGGAAGTACTCGCGCCACAACAGCTCAAAGTAGATCCAGTAACTGGAATCGTTGCGGCCATGCCGGGTTTCGTAGTCGTGCAGCGCCGCAATGATTTGTCTGGGCGACAAACAGCCAGCGGCCAGCCAGGGAGAAAACTTGGTGGAGTTATCAAAGCCATCCAGTGCATTGCGAACCGCTTTGTAGTTGCTTGCTAAATCGCTGCCAAAGTACCGCGCCAGATGCTGCTGGCCGCTGTACTCACCGCCCTGAAACACCGATCGAAGCCAGGACGGATAAGCAGGCAGTTGCTGGCTTTTAAGGCCTTTAGGCGCCGGAGGAACCCGTGCTGGTGTGGGGTGCAGCGGCAGCAATGGCATGGTTTCCACTTTTTTCCGAAATTGGCTGAAGCTTGCCGGCAGGGCTTCCAGTGCAAACGGCAGTTGGCTGGCATCGAACAAGGTGTTGCTGTCGACGGTATAAAACGGTAGGTAGGGGAAACGTTGCTGCAATTGCTGCCATTGCCGGCTTTCGTAATAACCGGGTTGACGGCTCTGGTAGATGGCATCCACCCGGTACTGACTGATCAGCTGGCTGATGGCCTCAACCGGGGATTGGTAGCGCAGAACCAATTGTTGTTGCCGGGCGCCCAGCTGCTGGGCCAGTTCACTCAGGCTGTCCGCGATAAAGCGCCAGCGCTGCATGCCCATCCGTTTGCTGTGGTAGCGGCCTGGGCTAAACCAGCCGGGCTCGGCGCAGTACAGCAGTATCAGCTGCTCACACTCAGCGCAGGCCTGTGTCAGCGCCGGTTGATCGCTCAGTCGTAAATCCTGTTGAAACCAAAATAACCCCAGCCGGTGCATCGTTCTCTCCTATAGGTAAGGCACTGTGTTACGTTTAGTTGATGCTATCAGACCAGTCAGCCATCGCCTCGTTGCGGTTTGCTATGCTAGGCTGTTACGGGTCTTAATTTTTGCAAAAGGATGCATGCATGCTACGTCCATTAGTGGCTTTTACCACCTTTTTTCTTAGCAGCTCCGTGCTGGCGTATGGTTGGGGCGGACCCGAGCCATTTCGACTGGAGCGGCTGGATGGCCGTACCTTTGTGCTGATGAAAGAAAGCTTTTTGCACCGAGCCAGTTTTCAGCCGCTGCCGGTGGTGAAGATGCAGGGCATTTGGTCTGAAGACGGCTGGTATGGCACTGCCGGCAGTACCCGGAGCCGCGAGTTTTTTGTGCAATCGCATCTGCAAAAGCGGGTGCAATTTGATGTCCCTGTATTTGTCGGGGTGCGTTTTCGCCGCGATGAAGATTTAGACGGCCGCTTTGATCGCACCTTGTTTGGCAGTGGCTATACCAATGCCGATGGCAGTGTGGAGTTGGGGGTTTGGGGCGATGTGCGTGGCGGTAAGGATGAAATCGATTTGCAGCTGGAAGCTTATTGGCAGCCGACTGATCGGCAGTGGTGGCGTTTGACCCTGGTGTCGCCGGATGCGATGTACAACAGCAAAACCTATGACAGCAGCTTTTATCAGCGGAACCCCCTAACCGTACATCTGGCGGCTGGTAATGTTTTTGCTGCTGGCCAGCAGCTGTATGGCTTTACCAATCTGAACCGGCAAATGGAATACCATCAACCGGAGCTGGCACAGCATTGGACCGACAAACAGTTCTCGGCGGGCCTGGGCTGGTTGTATCCTGTAAGCAACAGCTGGCAACTCGGGTTGCAGACACAGGGGCTTTATGGCCTGCGGCAACAATGGCAGGACGATGCACTGGTGTTTGAGCTGCGGCGGCAATTCAGTGACACCAGCCTGGAGCTGCAATCGCGGGGTGCTCAACCAGTGGATTATTGGGGGGGGCTGCGCTATCTGACCCTGCGTGAGCGCGATCAAACGCTGGCTGCCGGGCAGGCACTTTTAGAGCACCGGAATGAATGGACCCTCTACGCCGGCATGGCCTGGCACTGGCGGCCCTGGATCCGTCTCAAGCCAGCTCTGATGCTGAGCTATGCCGATATCTAGGGTGCCCAGCCGGACGATGACGAGCCATTCGACTTTAGCGGTATTCTGGCCAAGCTGGTGCCGGTGGTCGAACTGCATTTGCATCAGCAAAGTGGTGCTATGATCCGGATAAACCCAACGGTGGAGCTACACAATCTGTCGTTTGGCGGCGGTAATGTGCAGGTGCATATTCCGTTTTAATGCCTGCATACTGATACCCGGTTATCCAAACCGGAGTTGTTTGAACGATAGCGTTGCTCAACATGCAGCTGGTATTTTGGAAAAGGATTCGTGTAATGGCAGGCAGACTGGTTCGTAAAAAAGGCAAAAAAGCAGGTTCTGCACCCGGGACTCTGGTGTATACCGGCAACGCATCCAGTCAGGATGTCTGCTGGCAACTGGTGCAATATAACAGCAATCGGTTGCAGGACGATACCCTGGCAGATCTTCAGCAACTTCCGTCACAACCTGTCGGCATGGTGCGTTGGTTGAATCTATGTGGCTTATCGGGCATCGCGCCGGTAGAACAGCTGGGAAAACAGTTCAACCTGCATCCGCTGGTGCTGGAAGATATGCTCAATACCGACCACAGACCTAAAGTTGAGGCGCATCCAGACTATCTGTTTATTGTCTTTAAAATGCTGCATTTTCATCCGGATAACCGCGAGATCCGCGCCGAACAAATCAGTCTGGTTCTGTTTGATAACACGGTGATTAGTTTGCAGGAGATGCCGGGGAATGTATTTGAAGGGGTGTTGCAGCGACTGCAGGCCGGTCGGCGCTTGCGGGGGTTTGGCGCCGATTACCTGGCTTATGCGTTGCTGGACTCGGTCGTGGATCATTATTTTGTTCTGCTTGAGCAGTGCGGTGATCATATAGAGCAACTGGAAAATGAGCTGATGACAGCGCCCTCCACCGCTGTGTTGGCGAAAATTCACCACTTTAAACGGGAAATGCTGATGCTGCGCAAAGTTGTTTGGCCACTGCGGGAGTTACTCAGCAGCCTGCTGCGCGATGAGTATGCACTGATTCAGCCAGAAACCCGTATTTTCCTGCGTGATGTCTACGACCACTGCGTGCATATCATCGATACCATGGAAACGTTGCGCGATGTACTGGGCGGTTTGCTGGATCTGTACCTGACCAGCGTCAGCAACCGC
This sequence comes from Alkalimonas sp., assembly GCA_007117525.1. GTDB lineage: Bacteria > Pseudomonadota > Gammaproteobacteria > Enterobacterales > Alteromonadaceae > Alkalimonas > Alkalimonas delamerensis. Next base: position 515 of record SKGJ01000199.1, on the reverse strand, counting down.
ACCAATGAAGTGATGAAAGTTCTGACCATGATGGCCAGCATCTTTATTCCTCTGACGTTTATAGCCGGCATTTACGGCATGAACTTTGAAATCATGCCAGAGCTCAGCTGGCAATATGGCTATGGCCTCACCCTGGGGATAATGGCCGCCATCGCCGGCGGCCTGCTGTGGTATTTCCGCAAGAAGGGCTGGTGGTAGGTACACAGGATTGATAGACAACTTTCTAAGGTTTTGAATTTTCAAGCTGGGTGATATCCCCTTCTATCAGTGTGCACTTTTCATCGATAAAAGCAGTAAAATAGGATGGGTTATCGTATTTTTTCAGCAAATCAAAGAATGTTTGTTGGTTTGGATGTAGATTATCAGGTTGAGTCTGATACTGTTTCAGTAAAGAATTTTCAGTGTCTGTTTCTAGCAAGTATTTTTCAACATCAGCATGATATTTCAATCTTTTAAATTCACTAATGTAGGGAGTATACTCAGAACCTTCATTAAGGGATTCTAAAGCAGCTGAT